>JBBTQT010000052.1:0-4865 GCA_038065575.1 Patescibacteria group bacterium | reverse complement strand
AGGCTTACACCAACCTTGCGGATTTGTATAAAAACAAACTGAATCAACCGGAAAAAATCGATCCGTTAATAATGGTCGGACTGGATAAAACAGGCGGTGACCCGACTTTGCACGCTTATCTTGGCGGCTACTACCGCGATGTGAAAAATTACCCGAAAGCGATAGAACATTATGAGCATGTTTTGAAAGTTCGTCCGGATGAAACTACGGTTTGGGAAGAGGTCGAGAGATTGAAAGCGAAGATGAATCAAAATCCGTAATTATCGCGCCCATGTCCGAATTTTGGCAGGCAAAAAAGACCGTGGATTTTTTGGTTCGCGGACTTAAGATTATATTGTACGGCACGCCCGCGCTTTTTTTGCTGGCTTCGGAATATTTTATCTACCCCTTTGTCTCCACCAAGGTTTTTGTTTTTCGGATTTTGGTGGAAATAATGGCGGCCATGTATTTGTGGCTGGCACTCATCGCGCGCGAATATCGTCCGCGGCAGGGACCATTGTCTCTCGCTCTCGGCGCGTATTTTATCATTCAGTTTTTGTCTGGCGTTTTCGGAGTTAATTTTTACCGCAGTTGGGTGGGGAATTTTGAGCGGATGGACGGACTTTTGACGCAACTGCATTATTTGGTTTTCTTTATTATTTTGAGCGCGGTACTGCGAAAAAAATCGGATTGGACGCGCTTCGCCGGCGTTGGTTTGATTATTAATGTTTTATTATTCATCGTCGCGATTTTGCAGGTGAACGGCGTGCCGATTTATCATTTCGGGGCGACCGCCCGGGTTACCGGTTCATTCGGCAATTCCGCTTATTTCGCTTCTTACCTGATATTCAGCATTTATTTGGGGATATTTTTTTTCTTTCGGGAATCCGGCTGGAAAAAAAATATCTTGGGACTGTATCTGGCGCTTGCTCATATCGCTTTATTTTTGACCCAAACTCGCGGCGCGGTCATCGGTTGGGCCGCCGGACTGGTGGTGTTTTTTACGCTCCGGATATGGTTTGGCGCGGATAAGCGCCGCCGCGGACTCGCGCTTCTGCCGGTGCTCGCTCTTATTATCGGTGCCTGGGGGCTGTATACTTTTCGCGATGCCGCCGCGGTTCGAAAAATCGGGGCGATCCGGCGCTTGGCTTCCATTTCCATTACCGATGGCACCACCATCAGTCGTTTGCGCTATTGGCAAATGGCGGTGGACGGTTGGAAAGAGAAACCGCTATTGGGCTGGGGGTATGGTCAGTTTGAAGTGATTTCCAATCGGTATTATAATCCGAGTTTGTACGATTTTGAAGAATGGACCGACCATGCCCATAATTATTTTTTGGATGTTTTGTCCACTACCGGACTGCTCGGTCTGCTGGCTTATCTGGCGATTTTTAGCATCGCGATTGACTACGCGCGCCGTAATTATTTGGAAAAGAAAATTAGTTCTCTCGAGTTCGCTCTTATCATCGGTTTTTTGGTGGCTTATTTGATTCAGAATGTCTTTATTTTTGATATGTACGCTAGCTTCGTAGGTTTGTTCGCGTTTTTCGCGTTTTTGGAATTTTCGCGCGGGAATGGGGGAGAAGAAAAAAAATTCGCGCTTTTGAAAAACGGACGCTATTTAATTTGGGCGGGGTTTTTGATTGCCGTTTTTGCCATTTATCGGTTTAATTTTATTCCGATGAAAGCCGGTTATTACGCCACGCGCGCTTTGAAGTATTCCGCGCTCGCCGGAGATTATTTGGGGTATGTAAAGAAAGCCATTGCCATTCCCAATTTCGGCAGTCAAGAAATAAATTACCAGTTAACTTTGGAGCGCGCGCAGTTCATTATGGATAAGTTTGGCGATGGAGTCTCGTCCGAGCAAATTGCCGGGCTTTTGGCATTGGCCGAGGAACAATTCAAATTCAACATTGCTCGCGAGCCGGTTGTTCTTCGCAATTATCTCGGATTGGCTTACGTGTATTTGACTGAAGCGAAGTTAGACAGCGCCAACGCCCAAATTTTGGCCGGCAAGGCGCTTGATATTATCAATCAGGGTGAACCGTTGAGTCCCAGACGCCAAAGTTTATTTTTTTTGAAAGCCGAGGCGTACAACGGGCTTAACCGATCGGACGAAGCGTTGGCACTATTGGAAAAAACGATCGCGCTTGATAATTCTTACGCGGATGCTTATATCAATTACGCCAAAGTGGCAACTTATATTTCCAATCGCGAAAAATTGACTTGGGTGTTTGAGGAAGCGGAAAAAAATAAGATTGAATTCAGCCGCGAAGATTTGCAGAATTTATTGAATATCGCCGTTTATAAAAAAGATTTGTGGGCGGCGGTGGATATTTACTTGAAGTTGACCGAGCTCGAACCGGATAATCCGCGCTTTCATTCTGGACTAGCGGCGGCTTATGCCGAGGCGGGGGATAGCGCCGGCGCCATCGCCGCGGCGAAGCGGGCGATGGAATTGGATCCGGAATTTGTGGCGGAAGGACAAATGTTTATCAACAATTTAAGCCGGACTAAAAAATAAAGATATATCTGCTGTCATTCCCGCGAAGGCGGGAATCCACAATTACCGTAATAGATTGTCCGTTCGTCTGGATTCCCGCCTGCGCGGGAATGACAGAAAAAAACTTGCATTTATCAATAATTTAAGCCGGACTAAAAAATAATTTTTTTATATGCAAAAAAAATTGGAAGCATTTGTTAAAATCTTGATCGGCGGGACTTTTTTTGTGCCTTTGGCCTTAATTCCATCAAGTTTTATTTTTCCTTTTATCGTGCCGAAAATTTTGATTTTTCGCAGTTTGACGCTCCTCATGCTCGGCGGTTTTTTGTTGCTTTTTATAATCAATCGTGAGAAGTATCGATTTCGCCTAACCGGGGTGAATACCGCGGTTATAGTTTTTTTTATCAGTTTTTCTTTGTCCTCGTTTGTCGGCGTGGATTGGTATAAAAGTTTTTGGGACAATCATGAACGGATGCTCGGACTGTTCACCATGGCGCATTTCGTCATTTATTATTTCGTCGTCTCGGCCGTGGCGCGGGATTGGAGCGATTGGCGATTATTTTTGAAGATATTTTTGGGCGCCGGCGCTGTCGTGATGATTCTCGGATTCATGCAGAAAGCCGATCCGCAATTTTTGCTCAATCAAGGATCAGGACGGGTTTCCGCCACTCTCGGCAACGGAATTTATTACAGCGGTTACGGTTTATTTTTATTTTTTATCGGCCTTTTGTTGTTTTTCAAAGAAAAGACTCCGCTTTGGAGGCTTTACGCCGCGATCGGTGCCATTTTGGGTTTCATCGGGATATTTGTTGGCGGGACGAGAGGAACGATTATGGGACTATTGGTAAGCCTGCCGGTAACCATCGTCTGCTACTTGCTGGCTTTCAGCAAACATAAAAAAACAAAAATAATTTTGTGGATTGTGACCGCCTTAATCCTGATCCTCTGTGGCCTTGGAATAGTTTTTCGGAAATCAGAATTCGTTTCGCGAGTGCCCGGGGTCAATCGATTTTTGGGCACTGATTTTACCGGCGGGGACACGGGTGGCACCCGTTTCAACGCTTGGCGGATCGCGGTGTCCGGCTGGAAGGAACGGCCGATTCTTGGCTGGGGTCCGAATAATTACTATTACACTTTTAACAAATATTACGAACCGAAATTTTTGGAAAACGGCTGGGGCGAAACTTGGTTTGACAACGCTCACAGCGCGGTTTTCAATACGCTCGCGGTTCAGGGATTGCTCGGTTTGATTGCCTATATCGGGTTGTTTGTCGTATCTTTCGGAGCGCTCATAAAAGCATTTTACGCCCGAAAAATAGACGGTCATGTTTTGGCGATCAGTTCCGGTTTTCTCGCCGGACATTTCGTCCATAATTTTTTTGTGTTTGAGAATCCGACTTCGTATTTGTTTTTCTTTTTTTTCTTGGCGTTTATCAACGCCCAGACCGCGGATTATCCGGAAGTGGCGCCTTTGAAAAATGAAGAAAAATTTCCTCTCAGCGCGGGAGTGGTCGTCGCGTTCGCGGTATTTCTCTTTATTTACGCGACCGACATCAATCCGGCGCGGGCGAACACCGCCACCTTGCGTAGCATTCAAGCGATGTACCGCGATCCCGTCCTTGGTCGGGAATTATATGATAAAGCCATTAAAATCCCCAGTCCGCACATTGACGATATCCGCAATGATTTCGCCCGCGCTTCGGCGCCGGGCATGATGGCACTCCTCCAAAATAACAATCTGGACGAAGCCAAGAAAGTTTTTGTTTTGGCTTACGACGAATTGGGGAAAAATCGGGAGCTTCACCCGCAAGACATCCGCGTGCACATTGAACAAGCGCAATTGGCCGGAGCGATGGCTCAAAAAACCAGCAACGCCGGTCTGGTGATGGAGACGGAAAAGAATTTAACCGAGGCTCTCTCTTATTCACCGCGACGCCAGCAGTTGCAATATATGTTGTCCATGGTCAAACTGCAACTTGGTAAAAAAAATGAGGCGATCGCTCTTCTCAAAGAAAGCATTGACAATGATCCGAAAATTGAAGAAGGTTGGTGGCGGCTGGCCTTGACCTACGACCAGGCCGGCGATAATGCCGAGGCTCGGAAAATCATCGCCGAAGCGGGAGAAAAGGGGATAGTGTTTGGAAGTGAGCAAGGGAAGAATGCGGTGAACGGGATTTTGAGTAAGAAGAAGTGATTGCGAATTAATAATTAATAATTAAAAATTATGAATTACGAATTACGAATTGTGTACGCCGTCCATAGCCGGACTGACACTGAATGCCATTTTTTTGTCATTCCCGCGAAGGCGGGAATCCAGACAAACGGACAATTTGTCGGGTGATTATGGATTCACGCCTTCGCGGGAATGGCATTTGCCAATTTG
>JBBTQT010000051.1:0-3885 GCA_038065575.1 Patescibacteria group bacterium | reverse complement strand
TCGCTGGAACCATCGGCTGGACTCGGAAACGGATTTTGACCGTATCCTCGGCGTGATTGACATCTTGAACGCGGACATTTATGACTGTTTTTTTGTCATCACCCAAGACTGATACGCTTTGACCCTCGCCGAAAACGAATTGCGTGCCGTTAACCGTCAGACCGGCATGATTGCGATATTCGGCCGAGTAGGTAAGAGCGAGATTGTTCATTGAGTAGGTAAACGATTTGCCGAGACACAGCGTATAGGTTCCATCGCCACCATTCAAATTGTTGCAAACCTTGACCGGCGGCAGTGGCAAAACATTAAGATGAATCGCGACCACATCATCAACTTCCACCGGCATTCCCGGAACTTTGGACACCCCATCATTATTTCTCATGAAGGCCAACACTGTCACTTTCTGATTGCGATAATAATCAGTAAGATTTAGATTGGCAGTGGCCGTGCCGCTGAAATTGGCATTCGTCGCCAAAGACTTAGCTAACGCCTGATCAAAATTAGTGGTGCTACTGGCAGCCATCCAAACGAACGCGTAAGTGTAGCTTACATCTCCGACCGTATTTTTTGTCAAAAGTTTAAGATTCAAGGCGGCCACTTTTGGCGCCACGGTGATTTGCTGTTTGGCGGCGAATTTATTTCCGATTGTAAGATAACTGGAATTCGCGCTTCCCATCAAGATACCGTTCGCGGAATTTCGCACCTGCAAATGGCTGATTCTCGGTAAAAGCGGACAGGCTTCCCATTCCACCTTGTATTTATTTTCGCCCACGCAAGCAAATGTGTAATTGCGTTTGCCATAACCGGCGTCAGAACAACCGGCCTTGAGAATTGTCGTTGGTGAAATATCATCACGGGTGATTTGAATATCCGTCCCCAACTGGACGCAACTGCTCACTTTCACCAAATTACCGGCCTTTGCGTTGACCTTTTTGTCATTTTCGGCTGCGGCTGATTGCCACAAACCGAGACTGATTACCGCGAATACCGCCACTCCGACCCAAATTTTCGTCTTTTTCATATGGATGTAAGTTAATAATTTAACCTTCTTTGGTTGCAACACTATATCTGACTGTAATGCGCCTTATTTCTTACATTCTTACTTGCTGATCTCCACTCTGGCCGCGCCGCCCCCGTCGCAGGTGATATTGTAGCTACCGGCTTTTTTGATGCTGATAATCGCGAAATCATAGGCCGACAACTTGTATGATTGCGCGCCAATGGCAATTTGGTGGCCGGTATCATCGCGGTTGTCAATCATAAATTTCGTGCCCAATTTCATTATCAATGATCCGGGCGTTCCCGAACATTTTACGAATTGAAACCGCCAACCGCTTTTTCCGTAAACATCCAACGCGTTTTCGTAATCGGCAGTCACGACATCTTTTACGCCGATTTTCGTCTTAATGCCGGATATTCCCGGTTTGATGACAACCGATATATCTTTCCCCTCCTCCAAGCTGTCGCTTTCGACGGCCGTGCCATTATTTCCTTGATCATCAACAAAAGTCCGATTGGTCAAGGATGGATCGCCGGTGTCGTTATCTGCTTTATTTTTTGGAGCGCAACCGGCGCCGATAGACAGTAATGTAGCCATCGAGACCATAGCTAATAAAATTTTTTTATTCATACCAAGTAAATTAATTATTAAAATTATTTTTTTGTTATTTCCTCGTCTTGTTTGGAATCCGCTTTTTTGGCTTCTTTGCCTTCTTTTTTGCCTATTTTTACTCCCAGAGCAAAGTCTTCAGAAGATTCCTTTTTCTTGTCGTCCTTGTCGGCAACATTGTTGCTAGTCATATGGGTATATTTATGAATAAATTATTTACTGGCTTGCCTGCCACTTTATTTCTTTTACTTCTCTGAACTGCTCCAAATTTCTTTCCACAAATGGCGTCCAGGCGCAGTAGAAAATCGATGAACCCGCCCAACCGCTCGCAGAGTGCATAGTGACCACGCCATTTTCAAAAATAATACTGTCAGTACGGGTGTAGGATTCATTGAAAAATTGCGCTTTGGCCGCCAATCCCAGTGTAGTTTTTATTTTTTCTTCTATGGTTAGATTTCCCGGCACGGTCAATGTTATTTTTTTTGTTAATGATTTTTTATATCGTTTGCTATCCTCGTTTTGACCATCACAAAAATAATTACTGCCGACCGGATTTTCCAAGAGATAATAATGGATGTCGGTTGACTTGCTGTCAATCAATTTCTTTGCGCAAACATACTTGTCACCCTTCAAAACCGGCTCCAAATTACCACAGCATTTTGGTGTATCCACGAATGGTGTTTCACCCTCGTCCATACATTCTTTCGGTTTGTAGCCGGTTCCCGGTTTTCCACAAACTGCAAAAGCATTGTCCACTGCCACCGCTTCCAAACCGACGCAACATTTGACATTATCAGTCGGTGATTGACCTTCTTCTACGCAAACATCATTTTTCTCCAAATCAGTCGCTATTATTGGCACTGTTTGACTCGCTTGATCGGTAATAATCTGTTTTGTACACCCAAGCCCTATCGCCGATAAAGAAAAAATAATGAAAAGCAGGAATAAGATTTTTTTGTTCATAGATTTATTGTTATTTGATTAGCGATATTAATTATTGAAAATATTTCCATTCATTCCAATTTGACATCTCAGTAAATAATACGGCCTTTTGCCCGGCTTGATAATTTTTGTTGTTTAAATCATGAATCGCGCCCAAAAATTTCTCGTAGGTGAAATGACGCCCGTTCCCATTTGCTGTCCCCGGATCATTGACTATGAACACCCCTTTTGAATCATCATAACCAATAAGCACCATCACATGATAATCCGGTCCATCGCCACGAAAATTTTTGTCCCAGAGTGCCGGTGCAAATACCGGAACAATTATCGGGCGGCCACTCACCAACTCTTTTTTTTAATCTTCAATAGTTGGATCAATTACCAATCGTGTTGTCCAAGGCAAATCCAATGTTTTGATTAATTCAGCGATGGTAGCGAGTGATTCGTCATAACTAACTTTGAATTCCTCATTTTTAACCTTGAATATTTCTCTGATCCGTTTGATCGCCTCATCGCGCTTGATAGGTTCATCTTCATAAAAACTACTCACCATATAGATAGTCGTTTCTTCGCAAGCGTTTCTCCATGGTTCTGACCAATTTCCGGCCGGAGCCTGAGAAGTATACGGTACATCAATGATTTTTTGGCTGGGACGCGGCTGTTTGAAAAATGCGAATACTGCGAACACCAATAAAAAAATAGTGGCGAATATGGCACAGGAAAATATAATTTTTTTATTTGATGACATACTAATGATTTTACGCAGTCAAAATTCCTTGCTTGTTGATCAGTTTAATCACAATCAAATACGCGATCGAACCGATCGGAAACATAAAAATCATGGCGACAATCCAAACGGCTTTCTCAATATTATTATTGAATTTACGACGCGAACAATCGATCAAGAGCCAAAGCCAAAAAATGATTCCGGCAATAAATACTAGCGGCCCCAAAATTACGGCTGACCCGGTTCCAAATCCGAATCCCCCCATCATGTTGGAGGGAAAATTATTATAATAGTTCATCATACGGTTAGAATTAGGTTAATTAATTTTCTCTGGTGTCGCCGGTGCCGGAGCTGGTTGTGGAGTCGGCAACTCAACATTAATCTTCGTAGTAGGTTTTTGCGCCGGTTGTTGATTATTTCGGATCATAGGCAAGCCATAAACGATAAATACAAAGAGGAGAGTGCCGAGTATCAAAACCGTAATCACAACCGCAGCCACTCCGGAAGAAGAATTATCGTTGCCCGTCCCTGGGGTATTTACTATAGTAGTCATATGTTTATCAGTTAGAATAAATTAAATTATTTTTCCCCTTTATAATCTTTCTCG
>JBBTQT010000050.1:0-1471 GCA_038065575.1 Patescibacteria group bacterium | reverse complement strand
ATTAAAATAATCAAAACGAAAGAAAAAATCGGCAAAAAGTAGCGATCAAAACTTTCCAAAAATAAAATTGGCAATAAAAATATGACGGCGAGAATGGAACAAAAAGAAAATAAAATTTTGTCGTTGGATTGGGTCTCGGTTTGAGATTCGGGTTTTATTGCGGTAAAAAAATTTATGATTGTCCAAGCGCCACCGGTGGCGAAAATGAGCGACAACGCCAGCCATATTTTTTTTGAAAACAATAGCGAGGTTTCTCCATTCAGAATACTATTCATGGGACCGAGGCCGGTGGTATTTACGATGTTCGGGATGTAGGGAAAGTATTGCTTGGTGGAAAAATAAATGATGATCGTCGAAACGAGAGCGAAGAAAATCGTAATGGAGTATTTAGGTTTTTTCAGCTCGTCGATATTTTTCGCTGCCCAGCCGGCGAATAATGGCGCGGTAGCCAGTCCGAGATATGGGACAGCGTACCACAGCCACCAAATGGAATGTTTCAGTAATTTTGTCGGGTCGAAAATGAGATGATCGGCTCCGGCAAGCGGAAGCAGATCGCGGGAAAATAAAAAATAATATATTCCCGCCCAAGCGAGAAGGGGGACGCCGAAAATCCAAAGGATGGATTTGAAAGGGATATTTTTAGTTTGCGTCAAAGCCAGAATACCGGCGGCGCCCAAGACCAGGATGTTGGTTTGGCGGATAAAAAATCCGGCAACGGCGAGCAGACCGGCGCCGAAAAGCCACAATTTGTTTTTGTTTTCGAAACCGGTGTAATAAAGATAGACGGAAACGATAATAAAAAATAGAGCGGGAATGTCGGTCATGAAAGTGAAGGAGAGGTTGTAGAAAATCGGATTCAGCCAGAGAGCGAGCGTGCCCAAAAAAGCCAACTTCGGCCGATCGGAAATTTTATTCAGGAAAAAATAGAAAACAATGATGGTGGCGAGAGAAAACGCCAGAGTGGAAAGGCGTAGAATCGTGAATGAGAAACCGAACAATTTTATGAGGGCGGCGCCGTAGATTATTGGCAAATAAAAAGTCGGGCCGGCAAATGGGATCATTCGAAATTCACCGGTGTCCGCCCAATGTCGGGCGATTTCGGTATGTACCCAGTCGTCGTTCAGGGCGAATTCTCCGACCGGAGAAATAAACAAAAATTGAGCGAAGAAAAGACCGACCAATATGAGCAAATAACCGTATTTTGGCGTTAATTTTCGCATATACTTCGGGTCTGTCGCCAAATGACCATGACTGTCATTCCCGCGAAAGCGGGAATCCAGAATTTGACTTAGTTAAACGACGGTCTGGATTCCCGCTTTCGCGGGAATGACAAAAAATCTTATTCGGCGATAATCCCGCTACTCTTGCCACCGATTGAGATAATTGATGGCCGAGAGAGCGGCGACTACGCCTTGACCGGAGGAGATGACGATTTGTTTGTAGGGAATGTCGGTGACATCTCCGGCGGCGA
>JBBTQT010000049.1:0-1358 GCA_038065575.1 Patescibacteria group bacterium | reverse complement strand
CCGCCATTTCCGCTGTCGGACTGCTGAAAATAATTTTCGCGGCACCGTTGTTATTTTATGTTTATTTTTTCATCGCCGGTAATCATCCTACCGCGTTCGCGAATCCGTTCGACAAAATCAGATCGTTCCTGGAATTGTTCCAACGTCCTTATTGGTATTCGGAAAACTCTCCGCTGATTTTTGAGTGGCTGTATGCTTGGGAACGCGCGCTCCCGCCACTCGCAATGATATTCGGGCTATTCGCCTTCATCGCGATAAGGCAAAAAAACAAGATTCTTTGGTTATTTCCTTTGACGGCGCTCGCGCTCGGACTCAGCGCTTTTTTTCTGCGCGTTTCCATAATATTTCCGAATCTGAATAATCTGGAACAGAGCGATTATCCCCTCCGCCTCCTCAAAATCAGCGCGCTATGGATACTGCCCTGGATGATGTGGGGCGCGCACCGGATCGCACTTTTCATTATCGGGATACATCCAAAAAAAATCCGCTATTCGCTCACCACGATCTTTATTTTCGCTTGTTCCGGCGCCCTGACCCTTTCCCTCTACCTCAGCTACCCGCAGGAAAATTTCAAGGTTCATTTTCCCGGATACAATGTGACCGCGTCCGATTTCAAGGCCGCCCGCTGGATTCATAATGACAACCGAGAATACGATTATATTGTCTTGTCCAATCCGCTCATCGCGGTGGCCGCCATAACCGACTACGGCTTCCCGAAGTATTTTGATACGCCGGACGGATCGCAATTTTATTACTCCACGCCGAGCGGCAGCCATCTCGCCTATCTCTATCAGGCGACGTGGTCGGAATTCGGTTTGAACCGGCGATACATTGACGAGGCGATGGATTCGGTCGGAGTGAAAAAAGCCTATTTTGTCATCCCCTCTTTTTGGACCAAATTTGATAGAATCGTCGCCGGCGCTAAAACCACTGCTGATCATTCTCAAATGATCGACAACGGAAAAATTTACATCTTCACCTACATCAAATAGCGCCAGGAGTCGCTTGGTACAATGATTCCAATCGCGAAATATATTTTTCTTGAGAATAACTTTTCAGAGACGACATCGCCGCTTCACCCATCAACCGGAGAGCGGCGCGATTTTCTTCCGCCCAGATTATTTTAGCGAGGAGGGCGCGACTATCACCGGCCGCGAACATCAGGCCGTTCTCTCCCTCGCGGATAAGCTCGGCGATTCCTTCAATGTCACTCGCGACCACCGGCACGCCGCAATAAAAACTTTCAAAGATAACCGTCGGGGAATTTTCATAACAGAGCGAGGGCGCGACCGTCAAATCCATAACGCCGAACAAATCAAATAGGGTGACTCTCTCCAACCGGCCGTAAAAAAAAATAT
>JBBTQT010000048.1:0-12426 GCA_038065575.1 Patescibacteria group bacterium | reverse complement strand
CGGGCCTCTTTTCGGCGCAGGTATGTCAGACTGCCAAGGAAGGACACTGCCAGGATCAAGGTAAGGAGTAAAACTATTTTGCTGATTATCGGCATTGTTTGAATGAATTTTTTGCGGCGATTCAACCCGGTTTTCCATTCGTCCAACAGCCGTCGCCGTTCTCCCCGATAATTGGTCGCGAAATAAAACAAACCACGAAAAAATCCGATGATGGCGGACAGAATACCGCGCAACGCCTGCAACACGCCACCGAGAATTATCACCAGTCCTTTGCCGAGCATAATGAGTATTCTGCCGATCGTCGATTCGCCGGTTTTTTTCTCTCGTTCCCGATAATTCGTTTCCACGCCCCCGTTCATATTTTCTTCCTGAAATTTCTCAACCGGTTTATGTTCGCCCCGATCGGCTTTATTTCCCTGCCACAAGTTTTTCATTTTTTTGCCGACATTTCCGAGCAATGGTGGCGAAAGCGTTTCCTCGGTTGAGCGCGCCGACTCTACCATGCGATTCAAAGATTGTTCGGAGCTGTCTCCGGTATTTTTGGGACTGACGCCGGTCATTGGCGTATCAGATTTGTCGGTAAGGTGAAATAAAATTCCGCCGAAAGAAAGATCGCTTGATAAATCGTTCAGCACCTTTTGAATATGTGCGGCGCTTTGCTTGATGGTTCGCGATTCCACCAATTTGCCGACGCGATCAATTGAAAAATAATCGGCGACATGAGTGGTGCCGAGGTAAATATAATCTCCCGGATTGATTTGACCTTCAATTATTTCCGAGAACAGTTGTTCATCGGAAGCGGCCGGTAAATTGCTGGAATCAATGATCGGCGTGGTTTCAATATGGTCTTTGCCTTGATAATACAAAATCGCCGGCGGCCGGCCGTGATAGGCGAGGGTGATATCGCCGTTCGCGACCGTGCCGACGATGCAGTTGATTTCACTTCCTTGGTAGCGCAATAAATGACGACTCTGGCGGTTCACGCCTTGCAAGGTTCTTTCCAGAAGATTTTTGTTTTTTTCCTCCGGGGAGTAATAAATGGTTTCAATTTTATCTATGACTTCTTGAAGCTGTTGGATTTGTTCCGGGTAACCGTGGTTCACTTCAATCAACGCGAAAAAATAGCCGCGTTCCCGTTCGGCGGGCGAAGTTGGTTCCGAAATGTGGAGAAGAACATGGGCTTTTTCCCGGTCTTGACCCTCGGAAAAAAATTCTTGCACTTCCAGAATGTTGGACATACCAAACGCGGGAAAAATAAGGAAGTTAAATCAAAATCCGCCTATAATAAAGAAAACCAGTTAGCCTTTGACTTTTACCGTCAAGGCTATTATACTATATTTCAAAAATAGCCACAAGGAAAATTGGGATTAGTCTAATATCCGTTTATATGCTTGAACATCTTTTTGGTTCAAAAACCCGAGTGAAGCTTTTGCGTTTGTTGTTTCGTCATCCGGAAAAGATTTATTTTGTGCGCGAATTGGCGCGGATGTTGGAAACGCAAATCAACGCTGTGCGACGTGAATTGGAGATTTTGCTGTCGGTGGGAATCACCAAAGAAATTGAGAAAAAAGACACCAAAGGCGCGGCGGCGGGAGCCAATTTGCGCAAGTATTATGGCTTGAATCCGGAAAGTATTGTCTTCAGCGAATTGCAAGCATTGCTCATGAAAGCGCAACTGATGGGCGAGCAGAAATTCGTGCGCGAATTGCAAACCAAGGCCGGGGATATTAAATTGTTGGTATTGACCGGCCGATTCACGAATGATAACCGCGCGCCTTCGGATTTGCTATTGGTGGGGGATATCAAGGAACGAAATGTGGAACAATTGATATCCGGATATGAAAAAGAATTCGGCTTCCCGATTAAATTCACCATCATGACCGAAGGCGAATTCGCCGATCGTCGTTATGTGATGGACAAATTCATCTTCTCCATTTTTGAATGCAATCATGTGAAAGTGGTGAACGCGCTTAAAGTGTAATTACGAATTAAAAATTACTCGGCTTCGCTACGCTACGCCGAGCAGGCTCGGCTTCGCTACGCTACGCCGAGCAGGCTCGTGGCAAATACGTCATTGCGACCCGCCTACGCTACGCTTCGGACGGGCAATGGGAGCGAAGCGACGTGGCAATCCCTTAGTTTATATCATAGAACAAAGGGATTGCCACGTCGCTCACTGCGTTCGCTCCTCGCAATGACGTAATAATTCGTAATTCGCCTCGCCCGTCCGTAGCCCGAAGGACGAAGGCAGGTAATTCGCCTCGCCCGTCCGTAGCCCGATAGGGCGAAGGCGGGTAATTCGTAATTGAATACCTGTGTTTTTGTTGATTGATACATCAGAAAAAGATACGGTTCATTTGGCGTTATTTGATTCCGACGCGATTGAACACAAAAAAATTTCGGCGCCCAATCGAGAATTATTACGATGCATTGATGATTTTTTACAAGAAAAAAAATTGGATAAAAAAGCTGTTCAGGGTGTGCTGGTCGTAGTTCAAGCGGGTGGATTCACCAGCACCAGGATTGGGACGACGATTGCCAATACATTCGGATATGTTCTCCAAATCCCGCTTTTGGCGATTAAAAAAGAACAAACGGACGGAATTCAAGAATTGATTCCACTCTTGCTGGCGCAACCAAAAGGACAGTATATTTCGGCTACATATAGTGGAGAGCCGAATATTACTTAATTTTTCATAACAAAAAACCGTCTGACTGGATCAAGGCGGTTTTTAAATTTTTATTTAGTTGCTTTGGCGGCAGTACGGATACAGCGCGTGCAGACCAGTTCGCCGCTTACTTTTTGCAAGTTAGCGAATTGGCGGCGGAGAGTTTTGATATTGGAGTGACTGCGAGAGGCGGATTTTTTGGATCCCTTGCCGCATTCGGAACAGACCTTGGACATATCAATAATTACAAATTAATAATTACACGGCTTCGCTTCGCTACGCCGTGCAGGCGGATTACCTGACATGTGTAGTTTTAGTGAAGATGGACGAAAGTATTATGCTTAGTCTTTTAGTTGACTTATATATAGAAAAAACCTATACTTAATCAACGAGATTATACTTTTTTTTATATTTTTTGTCAAGGGATATGGATTTTTTGCCTTTGTTATTCTATTTCATCATTATCATTCCATCGGCGATCATGCATGAATTCGCCCACGGCTGGATGGCCGACCGGCTGGGAGATCCGACCGCGCGCTATGCCGGACGCCTGACTTTGGATCCGCGCGTCCATATAGACAAAATCGGGACATTGTTTTTGCCACTGGCGTTGTTCTTTATGACCGGCGGATCTTTCATGTTCGCTTACGCCAAACCGGTGCCGTATAACCCCTACAATTTGCGCGATCAACGGCTGGGTTCGATGTGGGTGGCCATTGCCGGTCCGGTTGCCAATTTTTTGCTGGCTCTGGTGTTCGCTTTGTTTATCCGTTTTATGCCGGGCAATGCCATCAGTCCTTTTTTGTCCATAATCGTTTATGCCAATATCGTGCTCGGTGTGTTTAATTTGGTGCCGATTCCGCCCTTGGACGGATCAAAAATTCTTTACGCGGTTTTGCCACCGTCGCTGGATAATGTCCGCGCCACTTTGGAACGCTACGGTTTTGTCTTTTTGTTAGTGTTTATTTTCTTCTTTTCCAATTGGATCAGTCCGATTGTCCAGGCGATTTATCGGTTATTTACCGGCGGGGTGGTGTTGTTTTAGGTGGACTTTTTGGCTAAAATATGCTATACTATTGATGTATGTACAACTGGACAGTGGATACAAAACAATTAAAAAAAGACAAAAAGCAATATGCCATCTGGAAACTGGAGCAGATGGTTAATTTTGGTTTGAACGGGGAAAAATTAAATAAAGCCAATTTGAAAAAATACTGGTCTGAGTTGAATCTGGATCCCAAAAAGAAAAAATATTTATCCTTGATTTTGTGGCCTTCAAAACAATCCTAGGCGAAAACCAGCGGAAGTTATTAAAAATAATCGGCGATAATAAAAATAAATCCTATGGCGTCAAAACGAGGCAAAATAAAAAGTAGAGCGATAGAAATTTTAAGAATTCATCCAGATGGTGTGAAATTCTCTGTCCTGGTAAATCAGATAAAAGAAGAAAACCCAGACTACCCTCTCGGGACAGTTACAGGAAGTTTATGGAATCTTGACGCAACATTGCCAGACAAAGTTGTAAAAGTTTCTCGTGGACTTTTTAAACTAATCCAATTCGCAGACATTTTATCACCAACAGAAACAAATCCAGTAATTGTTGACATCATTTCAAAAATTAAGGAGGAAGATTTTTACGAACCATTTGCAGAATGGATAACAAACGACCTTGAAGAATGTACAAAAGCAATTCCATTGGGAGGCAGTAAATTCAAAGACAAATGGGGAACACCAGATGTCATTGGAATAAACAAACCGAAGGAAAGTGACATAATAAAATATCCTACTGAGATTATTTCCGCTGAAATCAAGACTGATACAATTGGTTTGATTACAGCTTTTGGACAAGCATGTTCATATAAAATCTTCAGTCATAAATCATATATAGTGGTTCCAAAGGCATCCTTACAGGAGGACATCGATCGCTTAGACAGTTTAGCTATGATTTTCGGAATCGGATTAATTCTGTTTGACAGCGCAGACAAGGAAAGTCCTAAATTTGAAATTAGAGTTCGCGCTTCTAAACACGAACCTGATATGTTTTATGTAAACAAATACATAAAATTAATTGCAGACGACTTATTTTAGAAACCCGAATGCCAAATAGTAACAGTGGCTATGCGAAATGGCGCACGAAGTCTTTTTTAAAAATGGAATTTGGTCGTGCGCCACTTCGCATAGTCGCAAAATGTTATACGCAATCAAATTTGAATTTTTCTTAAATTGTTGTGTGGGATTTTCCTTTTGGTATAAGGAAGATCTGGACAATTTTTTTCGTTACAAGTAATATGAAAAAAGCTAAATTTTTTTGGTGCTTACTGACATTTATCCCGATCATCCTGTTAATTCTTGGCTATATTTTTCCATCTTCATTTTTTGGAAGTCAGGAATCAATAAGAGATTTTGTAAATCAATTTGGAATATTCTCGCCTATTGCCTTTATTCTAATTCAAGTCCTGCAAGTTGTAGTTACGCCATTTAGTCATTATGCGGTATCTATCGCTGGCGGATTTATTTTTGGAACATGGCAAGGATTTATTTATAATTGGATTGGAAGAGTTATTGGAACGGCAATAGCATTTTATTTAGCAAGATTTTTCGGAAGAAAAATCATTAAACATGTTGTCAAACCTGAAACCATAAAAAATTACGATTATTATTTTGACAAAGGAAAAATCTTGCTGTTCCTCGCATATTTTTTGCCGGTGTTCCCTGATGATGAACTTTCTTATCTTGCAGGACTTTCGGCGATGAAACCAATAATCTTCCTGCCTTTAATGGCGATTGGTCATGTAAGCGGGAGTTTAGCTTTAGCTTATGTAGGAAATGGAATTCAATCTGTCAGAGAACCTATGTTTATTGTTCTTTCTTTGATAACTTTAATCGGAGGAATTTGGTTTGTATGGCATTATAGAAAAATTAAAAATAATTCTAGTTCCAATGAGTAGGACGCGTGCCAAAATTTACTCAAAGAAACACTGTGCTTTCGTTTCACTGCGTTATGTTCACCCTCGTATAACAGCTATATCCGGTTACGGTGAACGGCCAGGCAGTTTATCGGGTGGAATTTGGGGGGATTTGGTCATTTATTTTTCTCTCGTATTATCTTATGTCAGAAGTGCCAGGGTACAATCCAGATGCGCGACGAGAAGTAAAAAAGGTCGATAGAATCAAGTTAGGAGACTTCGACAGGGATTTTTTTAACTCACTGGAAGGAGAGAATGGCTGGATAGCTTTGGGTCAGGAGTATTGTACTAACCAACGCTATTTTACTGTCTTCGCGGAAGATGGCACTAAAGTCGGGATAGTCGGGGTCTATGATACGGAAGATGATCAAAATATTACTCACACTGTAATAGATCCAAAATATAGAGGACAGGGTTTGGCGGCTAAATGTAAAGACGCACTCATGAATTCACTCAATCTACCCTTCGTCACGCTCACAATCAGCCTAGACAATACCCCATCACTCAAAGCGGCTGAAAAGCTACCCGGGGTACAAAAAGTCAGTGACGCTAAATACGAGGCTGATTTTCATAAAGCCAAGTTCATATTTACTCGCGCCGAAAAAAATAAATGACTCAACCCCCCAAATCTGTGGATAAAAAGAATGTCGTGAGGGATTCTTTTTAGTATTCGGTGATGCGGCCGGAGATGAAACCGCGGCAAACTTGGCCGGTATGGACTTCATCCATGTTTCGTATGGCTTCGGTCCTCCTACCAAAAAAGCGATAAATTTGGCTAAAATTTGGATATTGATAAAGTCGTTAAATTAAGAGAGTTTCTTCCATATCATGATTGGAGGCAAAAACAAGGAAAACTCCGCCATTTGACAACGATTTTTTAATCTTATATAATCTTATATAGTTAATACATAAGATTAATTATATGACAAAAAACAGGTTAGATGCGAGAATAATCAATATTCCATCTGAAATTTGGTTAAAAATAAACAAAATTGAAACATTGAATGGGCAATGGATTTCCGGGGCAAAATTAGACCCCCAAGTTTTGAGTCGTCTAAAACGCTCGGTTTTGATCACTTCTACCGGCGCGTCCACCCGTATTGAGGGTGCCAGATTATCCGATGAGGATATCGAAAAAATGATGCGTGGTTTATCGGTACAAAAATTCACTGACCGAGATGTACAAGAGGTAAAAGGATACTACGAGCTTTTGCAAAACATTTTTGACTCATGGAAGCATATTAAATTCAATGAAAGCGCGATTAAACATTTTCATAATGAATTGCTAAAATATGTTGAAAAAGATCAAAAACATCGCGGTGAATACAAAAAAGGAGAAAATAAAGTTCAGATGCTGGACGAAGCTGGTGAATCGGTTGGTGTGCTGTTTGACACCGTTCCAGCCTATTTAACTCCAAAGGCAATGCAGGAATTGGTAGAGTGGACGATAGGCGCATTAAAAAATAAAACCTTTCATCCGCTATTAACAATAGGCAATTTTTTGGTTGAATTTTTGAACATCCACCCGTTTATTGACGGTAACGGTAGAATTTCACGCGTATTGACGAATCTTTTGCTTCTTAAAAGCGGCTACGAATACCTGCCGTATATTTCGCATGAAAAATTAGTGGAAGATAATAAACCGGAATACTACATTGCCCTGCGCCGAAGTCAAAGAACAATAAAAAAAGGAAAAGAAGATATCACACCTTGGTTAAATTTTTTTCTGGATATTTTTTTGGAACAATCAAAACGAGCGGTTGAATTGTTGTCAAAAGAAAATATTGAAAAATTACTCTCGCCCAAACAGTTGGCTGTTTGGCGATATTTGAATACGGTTGCCGAAGCAACACCGGCTGAAATATCCAAAACTGCGAATGTCGCCAGACCAACAATTAACCAAGCGGTGGATAAATTATTGCGACTAAAAAAGATTGAAAGAATTGGGTTAGGTAGAACTACGAGATACAAAAAAATATAATTGGCTGAATTCGCCTTAACACCAAGGCTGTTTCCGGAAATTATTCCGGCGCAACTTTTTCAATATGACCGACGACAAACCGCAATTCTGCCATTACGCTTCCGACGACACCGCCAGTTGGGATTACGCCCAAATTTGGGACAAGTTTCCCGTACCGGCTCGTCCTTCAAAGGTTCCCTTGACAGCTTCCGCCCTGTCCGCTATACTCTCCCTACTTATTATCAGAATAAGCCAAGAACGGAGTAATCCTCGCGACGCGATCGGGAGGGTGAAGCATTGCCGACTCAGTCGGCAGAACGTTCGGGCCACTTCTTAAAGAAACGACTTTTTTAAGAAATCCGAACCCTTGCTCTCCGCGCGGGTTTTTTATTTAACGGCTTTAATTAAATAGAATATAGTCTATGCCAACGATGAATCAGATTTTGCGCAAGGGCAGACAGTCATTGAAGACCAAGTCAAAATCCCCGGCGCTTCAGTTCACCTACGACAGCCTGCACCGCAAACGAACTGAATTATCCAAGGGCGCACCTTTCAAACGCGGTGTTTGTACCAAAGTTTATACCACTACACCAAAGAAACCGAACTCCGCTTTGCGTAAAGTCGCCAAGGTGCGTTTGTCAAACGGCGTGGAAGTGATCGCCTATATTCCTGGCGAAGGACATAATTTGCAGGAACACTCCATCGTGCTCATTCGCGGCGGCCGGGTGAAAGACTTGCCGGGCGTGCGTTATCATATCGTCCGCGGCGTGTACGACGCCCAAGGGGTCGCCAATCGCAAACGGAGCCGTTCCATTTATGGTGCCAAACGACCGAAGAAATAATTATTCGTAATTCGTAATTCGTCCGCCTTCGCTAAGGCTACGGACGGATAAATAATTTTTAATTCGTAATTGCCAAGTATGTCCCGAGGAAAACAAACTCCGAAACGAGTGATCGCTCCCGACTTGAAATACAACAGCGTCATTGTCGCGAAGTTTATCAATTTCATCATGAAAATGGGAAAGAAAAATGCGGCCGAAAAAATCGTCTATTACACGCTTTCGGCGCTCGCTGAAAAAAAACAAGGCAACGCACTCGCCATTTTTGAAAAAGCGATTGAAGCGGTTCGTCCCCAAGTGGAAGTCCGTTCCCGCCGGGTCGGTGGTGCCAACTACCAGGTGCCGATGCCGGTAAGTGGCGACCGACAAAACGCTTTGGCTTTTCGTTGGATCGTGGCCGCGAGCCACGCCCGCAAAGGTCATTCCATGAAAGAAAAATTAACCGCCGAATTGCTGGAAGCTTTGGAAGGCATGGGCGGAGCCATCAAGAAAAAAGAAGATGTTCACCGCATGGCCGATGCCAACAAAGCCTTCGCTCACTTCGCCCGCTTCTCAAAGTAGATATTTTTGGCGGATGTCGCGTCACATCCGTATATTCGTAATTCTTAATTCGTAATTCGTAATTACACTTATGTCTCGTGAATTTTCACTGGAACAAACTCGCAATATCGGCATCATGGCGCATATTGACGCCGGCAAAACCACCACCACGGAACGGGTGCTTTTTTATACCGGCAAAAAGCATAAAATCGGTGAAGTGCACGAAGGCGCGGCCGAAATGGACTGGATGGAACAAGAAAAAGAACGAGGCATCACCATCACTTCCGCCGCCACCACTTGTTTTTGGAAAGATTTTCGCATCAATATCATTGACACTCCCGGCCATGTGGATTTTACCGTGGAAGTGGAGCGGTCATTGCGCGTTTTGGACGGCGCGGTGGCGGTTTTTGACGGTTCGCAAGGCGTGGAGCCGCAATCCGAAACCGTTTGGCGTCAGGCCGACAAGTACAAGGTGCCGCGAGTTTGTTTTGTCAACAAAATGGACAAGATGGGCGCGGATTTTTATATGAGCATCAATTCCATCAAAGAACGATTATCAAAAAACGCTTGCGCCATCCAACTTCCGATCGGCGCCGAATCCACTTTTTCCGGAATTATTGATTTGATTGAAGAAAAAGCTTTCAAGTTTGAAGGCGATCATGGTGTGAACATTTTGGAAATTCCCATTCCAGCGGAGATGCTGGCCGATGTGGCCAAATACCGCGCCGAAATGGTGGAAAAAGTGGCCGAAGCCAATGACACACTCATGACCAAATTTTTGAACGGTGGCGTTTTGACCATTCCTGAGATTAGAGGCGCTATCCGCGAATTGGTTTTGCGCGATGAAATTTATCCGGTGCTTTGCGGCTCGGCGCTCGCCAATATCGGCGTGCAATTGATGTTGGACGCGGTCACTTATTATTTGCCGTCGCCGGTGGATGTGCCTCCGATTTTCGGCACTGACCCGGACGATGAAAGTAAGACTTATGAAATTCATCCGGATGACACCTCTCCATTTGTCGGTTTGGTTTTCAAAATCGCCACTGATCCCTTTGTCGGCAAGCTGGCTTTTTTTCGAGTTTATTCCGGGAGATTGGAAGCCGGCAGTTATGTTCTGAACACCAAGACCGGACAAAAAGAAAGAATCGGCCGGATCGTGCGCATGCACGCCAATCATCGTGAGGATGTGAATGAAGTATTCGCCGGAGAAATCGCCGCGGCCATCGGACTCAAAAATACTTTTACCGGACACACCATCTGCACCGAGGATCGGCCGGTGCGTTTGGAGAGCATTACTTTTGCCGATCCGGTAATTCATATCGCCATTGAACCGCGAACCAAAGCCGATCAAGAAAAAATGGGTATGGCTATTCAAAAATTAACCGAAGAAGACCCAACTTTCAAGGTGCGCTCCGATCAAGAAACCATGCAGACCATTATTTCGGGCATGGGAGAATTGCATTTGGAAATCATGGTTGATCGCATGAAACGAGAGTTCGGAGTGGAGGCTAATGTCGGCGCTCCCCAAGTCGCTTATAAGGAAACTATCCGTCAGAGCGCCGAAGCCGAAGGGAAATACATCAAACAATCAGGCGGACGCGGACAGTATGGTCATTGCTGGCTCAAAATTGAGCCGTTGGAGCAAGGCAAAGGATTTGAATTTGTGGATGAAATCAAGGGCGGCCTGATCCCGCGCGAATATATCGGCCCCATTGAAAAAGGGGTGAAGGAAGCGGTGGACAAGGGAGTGGTGGCCGGTTATCCGCTCGTGGATGTGAAAGCCACGGTGTTTGACGGCAGTTATCACGAAGTGGACTCTTCGGAAATCGCCTTTAAGATGGCCGGAAGTTTGGCTTTTCAGGAAGCGGTCAAATTGGCCAGTCCGGTGATTCTTGAACCGGTTATGTTCGTGGAAGTGACTACTCCGGAAAATTACATGGGAGATATTATCGGAGACCTTAGTTCCAAACGTGGCCAGATTCAGGAAATGACCGATCGTGCTCAAGCCAAAATCATCCGCGCCATGGTGCCACTCGCCAACATGTTCGGCTACGCCACCTCTTTGCGATCCATGTCGCAGGGTCGTGCCAGTTATAGCATGGAATTCCACCACTACGCCGAATGTCCGAAGAATGTGGAAGCGGAAATCGTGGCGAAAAGAAAATAAATAATCTTTATTAATATAAAAACACAGTTCATAGTAGGACTGTGTTTTTATATTGTAAATTGAGTATAGCTAAAGTGTTAGTGAAGATAAGAATCATCTGTATTTTTGCTATAATGGCGCAGTTTGAGTTTTTGAAATAAACGGTCAAAATTGTTGCTTTTCTCCATACAAGGGTATATACTTTTCGTATTAATAGCGAAGTGTCTATTTCAAAATTTGTTAATAAATTATACCGTAATTTAGACAAAAAATATACTACTTCGCATAAAAGGAGTTTGGGCGAAATAATGAAAAGTTTTAAAATTTCTTTCAGAAATTTTTATTCACAATTTTATTTTTTAAACTAATAAACTATGGGGATTGAAACACCATCATTTAATCCAGACAAAATATTTGAGCAAGAAAAACAGGAAGAAACTAGTCCTGGTGCTGAAGGACTTGAACAACAAATCTTTGAGCAAGGTAAACAAATTGAGATTAAACCAGAAGATAAAAATCCCGAAGGTAAATTATTAGTATCTCCAGAGGGGCCAGTATCTAAATTAGACGAGCAAGAATGGAAAATGGTCAGGACAGAAGCTTTTAAGCAGTGGTTTGGAGAAAGTATGGTAGTTGATGAAAATGGTGAACCATTGATTTTATATCATGGAAGTTCAAAAACGTTTGATAAATTTGATATCTCAAAAGTTGGAGCAAGTTCTGGTGAAAATAAAGATAGCGGTTATTTTGGTACAGGATTTTATTTCACACCACATCGAGGCCTTGCTGAAAAATATGGACCAGTTTTATATAAGAGTTTTCTTCGCGTTAATCATATACAAACTTTCAGCGAAGAACATGGAAATGTAAGATTTGATGACAAACCATTACCAGAAAATATAAAAGAAGAAGTGTTGAAACGATACAAACCTTTGCAAGAAGCAGAATATCATAGATTACAAGAGCAGGAGGAAAAAAGTAAAGGAGATTGGGGTTATTATATGCCAACCTGGAATGGAACTGATAAATTTGAGTACATTTTATCGGATGTAATACGACAAGTTTTACTCGAAAAAGGTTTTTGGGGGGGGTAATGGGATACAACCATGTCTCAAAACGTTATGAATATACGGTATTTAATCAAGACGATATTTTAATTATTTCGTGAAAATGAAAATAAAATTGTGAATTAATTTTGCTATCGCAAAATAAAACTTTTCATTACATCGCCTAACTAGCTATATCCCCGTCAACCACAATCTGTGGAGTAGATGTAAAGGATGTCCAAAATTTTATTAAAAGATAA
>JBBTQT010000047.1:0-4772 GCA_038065575.1 Patescibacteria group bacterium | reverse complement strand
GTCAATCACAAAGGCCTGTGTCCGTTCCACCACGAGAAATCGCCGTCATTCATGTCCAGCCGCGAACGCCAAAGCTGGCATTGTTTCGGTTGCGGCAAAGGGGGCGACATTTTCAGTTTTATTCAGGAAATTGAAGGAATGGACTTCGTGGAGGCTCTTAAATATCTGGCCGGCCGAGCCGGAGTGACGCTCTCCACCAGCCGAGCGAGTGAAGTGCAAACCAGTCAGAAAAATCGAATGAAAGAAATAAACAGCGTAGCGGCCGGATTTTTTCATAATTTTCTTTTGCGCCTGCCTGTTTCCAAACCGGCGCTGGAATATCTCGCGAATCGGGGATTGAAGGACGAAACAATTGAAGAATGGCAGATTGGTTTTGTCTCGGATCAATGGGATTTGCTTACCGGGTATTTGCTCAAAAAAGGCTTCGCCATAGATGATCTTGTCGCTTCCGGATTAACCATAAAAAAAGAGCGCGCCGAGCCGAGCAGATTGAATTCCGTCAGTGGGTTTTATGATCGTTTTCGCGGTCGGATTATGTTTCCAATTTGGGATATTCACGACGCGGTGGTGGGTTTTACCGGACGGGTACTCGTCGAAACCGAGCATTCCGGCGGAAAATATGTCAACACACCCCAAACGGTTCTCTATGATAAATCCAAGGTGGTTTTCGGATTGAATAAAGCCAAGAAGGAAATAAAATCGCAGGATCTGATTGTCATGGTGGAAGGGCAGATGGACGTGATCGCCTGCCATCAGGCGGGCATGAAAAATGTGGTAGCCACGAGCGGCACCGCCTTGACCGATGAGCAAGTGCGGATTTTGAAGAGATATTCCGCTAATTTGAGCATTGCCTTTGACGCCGACAGCGCCGGTCAAGCGGCGGCGGATCGGGGGATAGATATCGCCCGCGAGCAGGGGATGGCGGTGAAAGTAATAAAAATTCCTGATGGTGGAGGCAAGGATCCGGATGAATGTTTGAAGAAGAATCCGGAAATATGGACGCGGGCGGTGGCGGACGCGGAGCAAATTATGCGATTTTATTTTGACAGCGCTCTGAAAGACAAAAATATGTCCAATCCCCAGGAGGGACAAGCCGCGGTCAATCTCGCGCTAAATAAAATTATAAAAATTCCGTACGCGGTGGAAAGAGAATTTTGGTTGAAGGAATTAAGCGGAATAATCGGGGTAGAAATGTCGGTTCTTCGTGAAAATATGAAGGAACTGCGCCAAAATGAAAAAAAGCCGCTTGACCGGAAAAAAGTCGTCAATGCTGAAATCGGGAAAGCGAGAATTGATCCCGAGGAGGCCGGACTGCTATCGCTGGTGGAAAGTTTGCTGGCTCTCGTTATCAAAATGCCGACAATTTTGAGCGAAAATCGACTCAATTCCCTGCGAAATAATGCCGGAATTCATCGGTTTATCTTATCCACTTCCGGTTTTGGCGCTCTTTACGAGCAAATACTAAAGGTGTATACTGCAAACAATGGTCTTAGTTTGGACTCTCTCCGAGAGCAATATGCGAATGACCGGCCGGAGAATTTGATTGATATCCTACTCATGAAAGGAGAGTTGGATTTTTTTGAAATAAGTGGATCGGACGCGGAGAAGGAATTCAGAAATATCCTGATCCGGATTGACGATCGGATCATAAAAAAAAGAAGGAATGAACTGCAACGCGAAATTGAAGCGGCGGCCAGAACCGGGGACAAGAAAAAAGAATCGGAGCTTCTCCAAGAATTTTCCGAACTGTAATCAGGGAATTATTCATTCATAAATTTCCTCATGGCGAAAAAGAGGACGACAACCAAAGTCAAGTCGGGCGCGAAGTCCGGCATTATGAAAACAGCTAAACCTGTTTCTAAAAAAAATCTCGTTAAGGGTGGCAAAGATCGTCGCCCGGGCAAAGTAATTGCCAAAAAATCGGCGTCGAAAATTTTGAAAAATAAATCCGGTCGAAATCAGCCAGCGCGCGCCAAAAAGGAACGCGGCGTAAAGCCTCGGAGTTTTTCGCCGGGCTCAAAGACCAGATTCAATGCCAAGAACACCAACCAGTATCGCGCTTTTTCCGAGAATGAGACCGAGACAATTATTGAACCGACCGAGGAGCAAATGCGCAATCTGGTGCAGAAGGGAAGAAATCGAGGTTTTCTGACGGAACGCGAAATTCTGGGTTTGTTTCCGCGGTTGGAATATTACCTGCCGGAATACGAGTATTTTTTGATTTTGATGGACAAAAACAGTATTTCGGTGGTCAACGCGCAAGAGAATCTTCTGGGCGGAGGTGTGGCGCGGTCGCAAAGCAACGAAGCGGTGGTAAGCGGCCTGCAAGGCGAACATCCGGATGTTGAAGAAGGGTATTTTGATCTGGGAAGTATCAGTCAGGATTCAATTCAGATGTACCTGCGGGAGATTGGCAAGGTGCCGTTGCTCAACATGGACGATGAGGTGGCTCTTGCCAAACGCAAAGAACGAGGCGAAAAAGAAGCGGAACGCAGGATGATTGAAGCCAATCTGCGTCTGGTGGTGTCTATCGCTAAAAAATTTGTCGGGAAGAGCTTGTCTTTGCTTGATCTTATTCAGGAAGGAAATATCGGCTTATTCCGCGCCGTCAAGAAATTTGATTATCGCAAGGGCTATAAATTTTCCACCTATGCCACTTGGTGGATTCGTCAGGCGATCACTCGCGCGCTCGCCGATCATTCCCGCACCATCCGGATTCCGGTGCATATGGTGGAGACGATCAATCGCCTGCAACAAGTGGAACGAAGATTGCTACAGGACCTCGGCCGCGATGCCACGCCGGAAGAGATTGCCGCGGAAATGGGCGAAGAAGTGGACAAAGTCAAACACATCATAAAAATTTCACAGGATACGGTCTCGCTGGAAACCTCGGTTGGCGACGATGATGACGATGATTCCTCTTTGTCCGATTTCATTGAGGATATCAAGAATGTCAGTCCGTCGCAGGCGGCCGGAGTGGAACTTTTGAAGGGGTATATTTTGGACGCGATTTCCGGATTGGCGCCGCGCGAACGAAAAATTTTGGAGATGCGGTTCGGTCTCGTGGACGGCGTTACGCATACATTGGAGGAAGTGGGCAAAGAATTCGGCGTAACGCGCGAGCGTATTCGCCAGATTGAGGCCAAGGCTCTCGAAAAAATCAAAGACCTGAATATGGTGGATAAATTGCGGGATTATTAGCGAAACGCCACAATTTCTTTCCAGCAAAAAAAGAACCGGTCAATCAGCCGGTTCTTTTTAATCTGATTTAATCAGCTCGATGAATTTATTTCATGCGACCCTCAACCTCCCGCCAATTTATCGCCCGGAAAAAAGAATTTATGTATTCCGCTTTTTTAATGCCGTAGTCAATCATATAGGCGTGTTCAAAGGCGTCAAACACGAGAATGGGTGTCGCTCCCGCCAGATGACCGACATCATGTTCGTTCACCCAGACATTGAACAAGCGACCGGAATGGGTGTCCAGAGCCAGAATCACCCAGCCGATACCGCGGAAAGCGCACTTCGCGCGAAAGTTTTTCTCCCAATCACCCACGGATCCGAATTCGCTCGCCATGGCCGTCGCCAAGGCACCCGTAGCCTCAATCGCCCCGGCGTCAACCGTAAGATTGGAAAAATACAATTCATGCAAGCGCATACCGTTAAACTCCCAGCCAAAACGGCGATTGATTTCGGCAAATTCCGGCACGTCCAGTCTGTCGGATTTTTGCATTTCCTCTTGCAGAGCGAGCAGTTTATTGGTGTTCGCGACATAGCCTTGATACAAAGTAAAATGATTTTTCAAAAGCGTATCACTGAATCCCGCGAGGCCAAGCAGATGATCAAAATTTTGCGCTTCGTATATCATATTGGCAATTATTATCAATTGTTAAATTTTTCCGACCAGATCCACTCCCGGTGTGAGGGTTTCGTCGCCCGGTTTCCATTTGGCCGGGCAGGCTTCGCCACCATGCTCGCGCACATACTGCGCGGCCTGCAGTTTTCGCAGCAATTCCTCGGCGCTGCGACCGAAATTATTGTCGTGCATTTCATAAGCGCGCACCACGCCGTCCGGATCGATAATAAATGTTCCACGGTAAGATAAACCGTCCCCTTCAATATAAGTGCCGAAAGCGCGGCAGAGTTGCCCGCCAGGATCAGCCGCCATCGGAAAATTAACCTTGGCGATGGCGCGCGAGTTGTCGTGCCAGGCTTTGTGGACAAAAGCGGTATCGGTGCTTACGCTGATTATTTCAGTGTTCAGTTTTTTGAATTCATCGTATTTATCCGCCAAATCTTCGAGCTCGGTCGGACAGACAAAAGTGAAGTCCGCCGGATAAAAAAACAGGATCAGCCATTGCTCCTTATATTGTCCAAGGGAAGTTTTGGATATTTTATTTCCTTGAAAAATCTCAAATGAGATGTCCGAAACTTTTTTGCCGATGAGCGGTGTAGGTTGTAATAGATCATTCATATCCGGCATTATTACGAATAAATAGTCATTCTGTTAATGGTATTTTAACTCATACTGTGTTAGTATAGTATAGCCAAAATCCGCCGTGAAGTCAAAGGCGCACTTATCCACATTGTGGCGGTCGAGTATCTGTGATATATTCATTGAACATTGTTAATTAATTATTTTTTTTATGAGTGAAGAAAAAAGTACATCGCTTTTGAATCAAATGACACCCAAGCAGACTTTCGTGGTCGGACTCGTCGGCGGACTGATGACGCTCTGCACGCTCGGCTTTTTTATCCTGCTCGCCATAATG
>JBBTQT010000046.1:0-1734 GCA_038065575.1 Patescibacteria group bacterium | reverse complement strand
ACATTGGCGTGATTCATTCGGCCGGCGGCGTTGATGCGCGGGGCGATGCGAAATCCAATGGTGTCGGCGTCAATTTCGTGTTTCAGACTGCCGTCTTCATCCATCAATCTCGCTTCCAATAATAATTTTTGCAGGCCGATTCTTTTGGTTTTATTCAGTACAATCAGTCCGTATTTCGTGAGAGTGCGCGATTCGCCGACGAGCGGCACCATGTCCGCGACGCTCGCGATCGCCACCATATCCAACAGCCATTTTTCAAAAGCGTCCGGAGTTTGGCCGTTCAGGAGTTGGATATTCTGCTCGCGATAATGCCGCAACAATCCCTGAACCAATTTGAAGGCCACTCCGCCGCCGGCCAACCCTTTGTCCGGGTAGGTTTCTCCCTCAATTTTCGGGTGAATGATCGCGTAAGCCGGTGGCAATACTGCCGGAATGGCGTGGTGATCGGTAACGATCACGTCCATTCCGAGTTCATTGGCTTTTTCTATCTCGGCGGTGTTGCTGATACCGCAGTCGCAGGTAATGATCAAGGCGGTTTTTTGTTCGTGGAGCATGGCGACGGTTTTCAGATTCACTCCGTAGCCGTCGGTTTCGCGGTGGGGGAGAAAAACATCAAAATTGGCAAAACCGATCGCTTTGAAGAATGAGGTGATAATGATGGAGGCGGACACGCCGTCGGCGTCATAGTCGCCGTGAACGACGATCCGCTCGTCATTTTTGATGGCGGTCAAAATTCGTTCGCAGGCGCGACGCATGTCGCGGAACAAATAGGGATCGTGAATATCCTCGGAGTAATCGGGATTCAAAAATTCATCGATTTTTTCTTGAGTGCGGATGTTTCTATTATAGAGAAGTGATGCCACTGTTTTTTGCAGTTCCGGGTGTTCTTCAAAAAATGTTTGGGGCGGAGCATCTAGCAATTTCCAGAGTTTGGACATATTGGGAACAATTACGAATGAACTCGTATAGAGTTTTCTGACTGTCATTCCTGCGAAGGCAGGAATCCAGCTAAGCAAACAATACTTACTAACTCCTGGATTCCTGCCTTCGCAGGAATGACAAACGCATTTCCAAATTACGTAAGACTCAGATAAGACCCAGACTTATACCTTTAGGTGAAAGACCCAGACTTATACCTTTAGGTGAAAGACCCAGACTTATACCTTTAGGTACTTATCCCTTAGGAGAATTACGAGTTTTCACAAAATCCCAATACGAATCGGCCATGAATAGGCTGAACAGCACGAAAGCGGCGTTGAGCGAAGGATGCAAGGATTGAAATTCGTTCTCTCTGATAACATTAAAATAAATCAGCGAAATGCCGAGTATCACCCAATGCGCGAACGGCCGTTTGAGCGCGTTTATTTTTACCGCGCCGTTGATTTTGCCGCGCAGATGCAAACAGTAAATCGTGTAAATGATCGCCCAAGGAATGATGTAATACCAGCCCCAGCGCATTTCCTCCAATTGATAATTTTCAATGAGTACCAAATAAACGATATAAAAAAACATCCCGAGAACAAAGGAAAAAATCATCCCCAGTTGATAATGGTGGAGCGGAGACAGGCGATGCGGGTGGCGACCGAGAAATTTATTCAGCATATTTTATTGGAATGCCGGCAGGACGGAAAAAAACAGCATGGCGAGCACCCCGATGATCGCGATAATATTCCAAAGTATTTTAAATCTTTTTGAGCCGTACATATGTGATAATTATTTTATCCGCCATAGCTT
>JBBTQT010000045.1:0-3162 GCA_038065575.1 Patescibacteria group bacterium | reverse complement strand
CGCGAAATCATTTTTATCATTATCCGTATCCGTATAATTACTCCTCGCCAATGTATTACCTTTTTCCGGCGCCGGCGCGTTGGTGGCTATGACCCCCTCAAAATCTCCGTACCGCGCTTTATCAATCTCTTTGCCACCGGCATTTTTCAAAATCACCGCATCGCCGCCAATATTATTCAGCTGACTTCCGCTCAAATCCACCACCAGATAACCATGCGCGTCAATGTCGGACGACAATGTGGCGACCACACCAATGCCGTCACTCAATGTCCAGCCGGCCAATTCCGTGGTGGAAGAACCGAAATTGTATAATTCAACCCACTCCGTGCCGGTGGCGGGGTTAGGCAGAAATTCATTGATGATGAGGCTTTCGTTTGGAACGAGAGCTGCGTCTGTTGGTAATTCCGGATCAACGACCGGCGTCGTAGCACTCGCGCCGTTTTGCGGCGTGGAAACGGCCAAAATGAAGTCCTGATTGTTGTTATCGGAATCAGCGCCATTGCCGTTCACCCCGCCCGGCAACCGTTCAATGCTCGGCTTAGCATCAGTGGAGGTCGGCGCCGGTCCCCCGCCTTCAAAATTTTTCGCTTCCTCCCAGCCCACCAAATCAACCATCGCCCCGTTCCCATCAAACAAAAGCGCGGTATTGTTGGCCGAAAAAGAATTGTCGTCATAAACGATGTCCGGGGTCAAATTGTCTACACTAGTGTAATCAAAATGAGCAATTAGGAGGTGTCCTTTGGTCTTGATGACCGTTCCGATGGGCGTGGAACTGACGATATTATCATATTCATTCGAAGCCGCGCTTTTGGTTAATTTGGCGATTTTCCAGCCGGATATATCCAAATCCGCGTCTGTCGGATTATACAGTTCAATGAATTCATCCGTGGCCTTGCCTTGTCCGCCGTCAATTCTAACTTCGCTAATTACAATATGGTTAGCCAAATTTCCTTCCGCCATGGATGATCTGTCGAACAAAAAAATAGCAAATGACACCACCGCCAAAACTGTGAACATTAAAAAACGGCCGGTGAAGACCGTGACGCGCAAAGTAATTTTCATATCCGCCTTTAACATGAATAAAGCAAATTAAGTATAACCAATTCACTGCAAATGTCTACACTAGTCTATACATTTGCGCATAAACCGGTGAAAAAACACTCCAAATTGAAGATATTTCAACAAAACTTGGGTTATTCATCAATGATTTGACAGTTTTACGCCACTTTTCACAGCCTATTCACAATCTAAACCTGAAATTTGTATACACTATCCTACACAATGTGGATAAATCTGGGGGTAAGTACCCATAACTGTGGATAACTACCCGATTTTATTTAAAATTGCGATTTGTATACACTATCCTACACAAACGCGATTTTTTCATTTTTGGCTGATTAAAGCCAAAAAAACTAGAAACCCGTGCCAAATTTACCTAAAATTAGCCATATATTGACAAACCAGCCATCCCGTGCTATAATATATTTAGATCTTTTTACAAAGATAGCAATCCCTTCGAACTTCGGTTCGCGGCAGTGGTTGCGCTCTCTTATACTACTCACTTCTCGACCACCCTTTCTTCAAACAAACATCAAAAGTTTAAATGAAAAGTGGCCGAGCCGGTGACCTCCAATTATGACACTTCTGCGCTGTATAAGCCCAAAGTGCCGGAGGCTTCCACCACCGAGCGGTATTAGAGAAGCAAAAAAGTCCTAAGTCAATACTAAGGCCTTCTAAGCGATTGGAAGACATTGTATCCTTGGGATAACGGGCGTTTCAGCCATGGTATTCCCAAGGGCGATAGAAACGCCTTTTTTTTTACTTTATACACAATTATCCGGTACGGTTATTGCCAAACACCAACATTTCCCCTATACTTACCATACTTCCGACTCTAATTTGCAACGACTATACTAGAAATATTATATGACAAAATCAAAGAAACCGATTTTCAGCTCGGAATTCCTGGACAAAATCAAAAAACTGTTGGACATTGAGGAAGAAAAACTTAAAGCGGACTTGGGTCAATTTGCCAAACCCAACCCCCATGTCAAAGACGATTATGACACCAACTACTCGGAATACGGCGATGACATGGAGGAAAATGCTCACGAGGTATCCGAATATATTTCCAATAAACCTCTGGAACTGTCCCTCGAAAAAACCCTGCGCGATGTGCACACCGCTGAAGATAGACTGAAAAAAGGCACTTACGGCGTTTGCAAATATTGCGACCAGCCGATTGATGAAAAACGGTTGTTGGCTCGGCCGACATCCAGCTCCTGCGTAAGTTGCAAAAAAACTCTCACCGACGAAGTCTAATATCGGACAGCGGAAAAAATTTATGAAAAAAAATCAAGCCCACTTGTTGATTTCCTCTTTAAGCGGGCTTTTTTTAATCATTTTGGATCAAACTTTCAAGTATCTGGCGCGCGCTTATTACGCCGACTCTTATTATCTTTGGAATCCATGGTTGGGATGGGAATACTTTCCCAATTACGGCATCGCCTTCAGCCTGCCTTTTCCTTATCCTTTATTGATTATCGCCACACCTCTCCTCCTGCTTTGGTTTATCATTCAAGTAAAAGAGAGAAAAAATACTCCATTATTCAACACCGGCCTGATTTTCGTGATCGCCGGCGCGTTTTCCAACTTGATTGATCGAATAATTTTCAATTTCACCATTGATTACATCCGAATTTTCACTGCCGTCCTCAATCTGGCCGACATCATTATCGTCGGAGGCGCGGTTGTCTGCTTCTTGGCCGATCGACGCGCGCGAAAAAAAGGAAAATAATACTCCCGCGACAAGCCGGAAAACCTAAAACTCAAAACCATGTTCTCCAAAATAAATTCCGCCGCGGTTCTCGGTCTGGATTGTTCTCCGGTCGCTGTGGAGGTGGACATCGGCAAGGGCTGGCCCGGCTACCAGATTGTCGGCCTTACCGATACTTCCATTCAAGAATCAAAAGAAAGAATCCGCATCGCCTGGAAAAATTCCGGGCTGACTTTTCCGATTGGCAAAGGAGTAATAATCAATCTGGCGCCGGCTGATATTTCCAAAGAAGGTTCCCTCTACGATCTGCCGATGGCGGTCGGGATGTTTATCGCCAACGATGAATTAGCCGCGATTGATTTGAACGATTCGCTGTTTGTCGGTGA
>JBBTQT010000044.1:0-2400 GCA_038065575.1 Patescibacteria group bacterium | reverse complement strand
TCCGTTAATGTTTTTAACCAAATTTCCAAAAACATATATCACTCCTCTTGGCCAACTCGTTTAAGGCCAAATGTTTTAAAATCAGAAGTTCGCCCCAATGAAACCGCGCAATTTTCTTTTTCAATTCAAGCGCCCAATGAGCCAGGTTTTTATTCTCCTTCTTTTCAATTAGTTTACGTGTCTGATGGTTCAAGTTTTAAACAACTAGGCAGCCAACTTATTTCTTGGCAGATTACAGTTGAAAAACCATTCTCAAGTTCTCAAGAACACGAGAATACCGGTTCGAGTAGTCAGGGAATAGGCGACCAAGGGCAAAATCAAAATAATCAAGGAGATAATAACCAACCACCAGCGCAGGAGAATAATCAAGGACAGACCGGTACCGGCGGCGGTAGTGTTGGAGTCGGTGGCGGTGGAACAGGAGGAACTGGCGGAACAGGCGGTGGCGGTATGGGCGGCGGTGGAGAAGAACCGAGAGATACGACCCCGCCGGAAACCACTTTGATAACCAATAACTTATTACTGATAACTAATAACCCAAACATCACTTTTCAATTTTCGTCAAACGAATCAAATTCAACCTTTCAGTGCCGACTGGATGGTTCAATCTCCGACGCTTCGGTCGGAGCAGGTTGGAGCGTTTGCGTTTCACCCAAAATTTACAATCTTTTATCTGACTCGTCCGCCGAAGCCTTGGCGAAGGCGGAAGGGAATCACACTTTTCGGGTTCGCGCTATTGATTCATCCGGCAATATTGATTTAACTCCAGCTAATTTTTCCTGGACAATTGATTTTTCTGGACCGATTGTGACTCTGACTTCACAGCCAAATTCGCCAACCAGCCAAACCACAGCCCAATTTGAATTTTCCTCAGAAGAACAAGTGATTTTTGAATGCTCTTTAGATGATAGCCTTTGGGAAGAATGTCAGTCGCCCAAAATATATTCGATTTTATCGGATGGTCTTCATCTTTTTTCTTTGCGAGCCAAAGATTCAGTTAATAATTACAGTCCGCCAATTGATATTCCTTGGTTGATTGATATAACTTCGCCAATTATTGAATTAACAAATAAACCAAGCAATCTGACCAATCAAACCACTGCTCAATTTGAATTTCAAGCCAATGAAGTTGTAAGTTTTTTCTGTAAACTGGATAATCAAGAAACAGAGAACTGTTCTCCGTCAAAACTTTACGAAGATTTGGTTGAAGGTGAACATACTTTTTATCTTAAAGCCATTGACCATGTTAATTTAGAATCTGTTGTTTCATATACTTGGATTATTGACTTAACCAGCCCGATTTCCAATGTTGGTTCGTCTTTTGATGGGTCATTTTTTAATTATTCTTCTTGGTTGAGTCAAATTGTCGGCTCGGCCTCTGACCCGGATGGCGATTTAACCAAAGTGGAAATTTTGGTTCAGAAGGGTTTGGGCACAAAATATCTTGGCTATTCTTCTTCCACTTTAGATTGGCTGGATGATCCAAGCTGGCTGGAAGCAGTTTTAGAAAATCCCGTTGAAGCGGGACAAGCAAATTGGCGTTTTGATTTGCCGACATCCTTGTTATCCGACGAGACTTATTTAATCAGTTCTCGGGCCATTGATATTTCCGGCAATTTGCAAAATACTTCTTCAACCGTTCAATTTATTTTTGATGATACGCCGCCGTCAAAACCAGATGGCCTCAAAATTAATCGGCAAAAAGATTCTTTAGAAATGAATCCGGCCTGGAACGAGGTAGGCGGTGATCTTTCAGGTATTGATTTTTATCAAATTAGCTGGCAGTCCGAAGGCCAAGAAAATACTACCTCAACTCAAACAACCAGTTTCAGATTAACCGGTCAAGACAAAAAGGAATATAAATTTAAACTTTGGGCGATCGACAAGGCCGGCAATCGCAGTTTGGAAGCGAGCCAATCCGAACATTTTGTCAAATTGCCGTCAATGGTTATCAGCGAAATCCAAATCGCCGGGCAAAATGTTGACGACGAATTCATTGAGCTTTTTAACGGCACCGACCAAGATGTTAATTTGACAGGATATAAAATCAAAAAGAAAAATAGTTCGGGCAATGAAAGTATTTTTGTGGCAGTTAGTCGCTTTAAAGATAGGATTATTAAAGCCCAAGGATATTTACTTTTGGCCCATCAAGAAAAATATAAAGGAGAAGTTTTGCCTGATATTTGGTGGCCAAAAAGTTATGACTTAGCCTCGGACAATACAATTATTCTTTATAACGATCAAGATCAAATTATTGATAAAGTCGGTTGGGGTCAGGCGCTAGATTTTGAAAAACAGCCAGTCCAAGAACCAGCAGCCAATCAATCTTTAGAAAGAAAATCAGACCTTGATTATGTTTATCAAGATACTGATGACAACGCTTCGGACTTTTTAATCCAA
>JBBTQT010000043.1:0-1606 GCA_038065575.1 Patescibacteria group bacterium | reverse complement strand
ATTTGTCGGGTGATTATGGATTCACGCCTTCGCGGGAATGGCATTTGCCAATTTGGCGACAGTGTCATTACGAATTACGGAGTTTTCGGTAGATGGCCGATGTTTCTGTCAGCATCTTGGCGAGGGGGTATTCCTTTATTTTTTCGTGGGCGCGCGCGGCGCGCTTTTTGGTTTCTCCCGGGTTTTTTAATGCCCAAAGAATGGTGGACGCCAATTGCTCGCTGTCGCCCGGATCAATTGATTTTCCGGTTGTTTCGTCAATGAGAGATGAAACGCCGCCGACATTGGTGGCGATAATCGGGACTCCGGCAGCCATGGCTTCCATGATGGTGTAAGGCAGACCTTCTTTGAGCGAGGGGAGGACAAATAAGTCAAAAGCGGGCAGATATTCGGCCGCGTTCACCACCGCTCCTGGCAAAAAAATGGTGTTTGCCAAATTGTAATTTTGAACCAGAGCTTCAAGTTTATTTCGTTCCGCCCCTTCGCCGATAATCACGAATTTCAGATTGTCAATATTTATCATGTCCTTTATTTTTTTTACCGCTTCTATCAAAATAGTCAATCCTTTGGTTGGATACAGATTGGCGATAGTAACAATCACAAAATTATTAATTAGTAATTTGTAATTATTAATTCCACATAACTTTTCTCTGGCTTTTTGTTTTTCTACGACCGGCGGAGGATTGATGCCAAGAGGAATTTTGACCAGTTTGCCGGCCGGTATACCCGCCTTTTGCCCGACCTCCGCGTCAAAATTCGACAAAACAATGATTTTGTCCTTATTCCTGGCGGTAAATTTTTCTAATGTTCGGTAGAGCCATTTCGTGCATGGCTTCAACGGTTCATTGAAAACCCAGCCGTGGGCGGTGTAGACGGTGGACGAGGAGCCACAGACCATGGAGCCTGGAACATGGAAAAATTTGGCGATTGAGCCGATGATGCCGGCTTTGGTGCTATTTAGGTGGACGATGTCCGGTTTTAGTTTTTTGTAGAGTCTGCTTAGCTCAAAAATCGCCAAAATATCCTGAAAAGGCGAGATATTTCTTTTCAAATTATTTAATTTCACAATACCGATGCTCCCTGCTCCATGTTCCATGTTCGATACTCCCTGCCCCCTGTTCAATGTTCCATGTTCCAAGGTCCATCTTTTCAATTCTTTCTCCAATTCCGTCTCTCTTCGCGATTCACCAATCGCCACTATCACCTCATGATCGCGCGCATTGCCTGTGGCCAAATCAAAAACATATTTCTGCGCGCCACCCCATTCGCCCTGAGTTATTACGAATAGTATTTTCATATCCACATATTTTATCTTTTTGGGACAAAAAAATCAAATCCGAATAGTTATCCACACAAAAATTGCTGAACGAAATCGTATTGTGTGATATACTTTCAAATATCAAGAATGGCGTCATTGCATAGTGGCGTTATAAGTCTTAATTTATTTTTTAATTTATGACTTTTGGTGAAATGATGAAAAGAGGAGGGGTAGATGGTTATAAAATTGCGATCCTTACAATCAGCACATTGGCTCTCGTCGTCGCCCTCCTCGCTCTTGGTCGAAGTTTTTGGGGGGAAGGAACGGAGAAGGCAGACGATATTCTGA
>JBBTQT010000042.1:0-1469 GCA_038065575.1 Patescibacteria group bacterium | reverse complement strand
ATAGAGAAAAAAATCATTGTCCCACATTCCATATTGCCGGATTAGATCCATCCGCGTCATCAAGGCGGCGCCGCTGGCGTAATTGATTTCTTTAACGGGAGGCAGTTTCAAATCAGAAAATTTCGCTCGGTACCGATCGCAGAATCCGAAACCGAGATAGTGGAATACATTGCCGGCGCTGTTCACGAGTTCGGTTTCCGGATGCAGCAGCATGAGCGACTGAGCCGCGCCGATACTCTTGTCCGCCTCCATCGCCTCCACAATCGGTTCCAGACTGTTGGCCGCCAGGAAGCCGTCGTTATTATGAAAAAAAATATAATCAAACTCATGAGCCAGCGCCCACTCCACACCGACATTATTTCCGCCGGCAAAACCCAAATTTTCTTTTTGGGGGAGCAGAGTGACGCGCGGAATAACTCCACCGGACAGTGGCAAGACATTTTCTTCCAGAAATCGCACTGATGAGCCGTATTCCGGATGCGGATTATCCACGATCACGAATTCAATTCGGTCGCGAGGATAAGTCAATTTTTTGAGCGCGGAAACCACATCGTCAATATACGGCTCCGAGTGGTATGAGAGATAAACGATGGCGATTTTAGGATAACTTGGCATAATACTTATGATTACCCCGCCATTTCCAGAGGTATTTAATCCAGCTGGCGAGGTGAATGCGCGCGGTTTTATTTTTGATTAGCGCCCGGATTATTCCCGGCACCTTGGCCGATTCCCGAGCATGAGCGTGCGAAATCACTATATCATGAACATAATATACCGGATAGCCGTTCTCCCACATCGTTCGGCACCAATCGCAGTCTTCCAGGTACGCGAAAAATCGCTCGTCAAACCAACCCAATTGATCGGCCACCTCGCGACGCACGATCATGGCCGCTCCCAAAACCCAGTCCACCGGACGGGTTTCATTGTGATCAAATTCCTTCATCAGCAACCTGTCCGCGAATTTCTTCACCAGTTTATATTTTTGATCCCAGTTAATTTGTTTCAATGGTTTAATGAGAATTGAGGGCAAATCAAAGCGATAGCAGGAATACTGCAAACTGCCATCCAAATTCAATAATTTCGGACCGATACAGCCGATTTTTGGATGCGTGTCCAGGTACCTGATAATCTTTTCTATCACCGCCGAATTTTCCGGAATAATGGTGTCTCGGTTCAAGGAAAAATAATATCTGGCCGGGTATTTTTTGAAACCGATGGTATTCGCTTTGCCGAACCCGACATTGCCTCCGCAATCAATGTAATCAACCGCGGGAAATTTTCGCGCCAAGTCTTCCTTGATATTGTCCTTGTTCAATGAATTGTCGGAAACGATGATTTTGACAGAGTGCGGACAATTCAAAATGTCGCGCTCCAATGATTCAATGGCGCGAATGATGTCATCCTTCATCATCAAATTGACGAACACGATGTTGATGTCAAACATACTGTATAATTTCCAATTTTCAATT
>JBBTQT010000041.1:0-11026 GCA_038065575.1 Patescibacteria group bacterium | reverse complement strand
TAATTCGTAATTCGTAATTTCTTTTTTTTCCTCACGCATTCTTTTTTTATGACCGCCACTACTTTTTCATCCTCTTCCATCGTAAAAACCGCCCCGCCTTGGTTGATGATTCCCGCTTTTTCAAAGGCGATTTTTTCTTTGGTATCGCCGAGAAATTCGGTATGATCAAGACCGATGTTCGTGATTACGGCCGCGTCTTTCCATGGCAGAACATTGGTGGCGTCAAAGCGCCCGCCCATGCCGACCTCAATCACCGCCCATTCCACTTTTTTCTCCGCGAAATAATACAGTGCGACGGCCGTGTCCAATTCAAAAAATGAAGGCGTATCATACGGGGAAACGCGGATATATTCAGCCAATTTGATTTTGAAAAATTCCATGATTTTGGCGAATTCGGTTTCGCTCATGGGGCGTCCGTTGATTTGCCACCGTTCCGTCAGTCGGCCGGGGTGAGGAGAGACATAGAGTCCGGTTTTCCGTCCGCTCGCTCGCAAAACATTGTGGAGATAAGCGCAAACCGATCCCTTGCCGCTTGTGCCGGCGACATGAATATAATGGGGGACGGCTTTTTCCGGATTGCCGATTAAATCCAAAAAAAATCGCAGGCGCGTCAAGAAAATTTTTCCGGCGCGGGGGTGCTCCAAATAATATTCTCCCGGGATATTCAGGAGAGAGTAAAAAAATTGTTCAGCTTCGCGGTAGTTCATTTTTCTATTTTTGGCGTTGAATAATTATTTTACTCGGGACGCCAGCCGCCGGAGATATCAAGATTGCCACCACTCACATTTCCATTTTTTTCATTCAATAAAAATAACACCGCTTCGGCGACTGACTCGTAGGGAATAATCGGCGCGTCCGCGTTTGGTTTAACGCCGCCGGGGAGCACTCCCGGCGAAATCATGTTCACGGTAATTCCATTTTTTGTTTCTTCCCGCGCCAGAGATTTAGTGAGCATGAGGAGCGCGGTTTTGGCGATATAGTAGGGAGTGGTGAGCGGGCGAGCCGTGATTTGATCGCAGCCGACGGAACCGAAATTGATGATTCGGCCGAACCGGTTTTTTCGCATGCCGGGGATAACGGCGTTGGCGCAGTACAAGGCGGTAAGGAAATTATTGGCGAAACATTGTTCAAATTCTTCCACCGTGGTTTTAGCGAGTGGAGAATAAATGAAACCGCCGACGCCGTTCACGAGCGCGTCCACCCGGCCGATTTCCTTAAACATTTTTTTCACCGCCGTTTTTTTCATGAGGTCGACCTTGATTATTTTTTTGGCGCCGACGCGCGCGGCCAATTTTTTGGCTTCGTCAGTTTGATTATGGTAATGTAAATAAAGCTCATAACCGTTTTGAGCCAATAATTCGGCAATCGTTTGTCCGAGCTCGCTGGTGGAGCCGGTGATTAACGCCTTTTTCATAAGAATAATCTGTTTGTCATTCCCGCGAAGGCGGGAATCCATGAAACGTGGATTAATCAGGATTCAATAATTTCTGGATTCCAGCCTTCGCTGGAATGACAGAGGAAGACAAGAGAATTTTTGTTGCTAATTATATTTTAGTGTACTTTGGATTCAATTTTACGAACGGCAGTTTTAGGCCGAATTTGGCTTGAGCGGCGCTAAGCAGATAATTGAAGGCCAGATAGGTGAACATGATGCCGATGGCCATTAGGAGCCGTTCTTTCCAGACGATCGGTATAAGGCCGATCCAGAGCGCGGCCTTCATATTAAGTCCCCAAATCCAGAGCGCGCCGCCGACGGCGTGGGCGGTGAAAGTGGCACCGAGAGCGCGGGCGATTAGGAAGCGGTCGTATAGGAAGTAGGCGAGTATGGGGATCAGCCAATAGAGAGCGTAGTACCAAGCGATTCGTCCCTCGGGATGCGCCCAAAACGCGATCATGGCGATCGTCGGAACCAATAAAACGAGACGGGATTTTTTGGCAAAATACAGAGCCGCGAATAAAATCGGGAATAAGCGGATGATAGCCCCGAGGTCGGTATTGAATCCGTGCCAAGCCCAGTTCGCGAGTTGCATAATGGCGACCGCGGCTACTCCCCAAATTGAGCCGACAAAGGCCGCGACGATGGGGCCGTAAAAATCAAATAGACTGAATCTGATGCTCTTGGCGCCGATCAGCTGACTGAATGGCACTTGCATGGCGCCGATTCCGACGAGAACAAACAAAGCGATGAATAGCAGTTTTTTTTGGAGTTCTTTGGACATGGTGGCGTGAATTACCCGCCTTCGTCCATTTGGGCTACGGACGGGCGAGGCGAATTAACAATTACGAATTACGAATGAGATTAAGGTATTCCGAGCGAAGTAGAGGGGTACCTTTGCCGATGTTATTTTTAATTTAGGCTAGTAAATAACGGTCTGTTTTTGGGTCTAATTATGTCATCTTATTTAGGCTTATCAACTAATAGGTAATTTTTCAAAATAAGGATAACATGGCTGTCTGTATCAGTCAATCATTCGACAAAAGATCGCCTACTCTAAATCGCCATAAACATCATCCCGCCGATGTTTTTTATCACTCCTTTCATTTCGAGGATAGTGATGGCGCCGTTTACGATCGGACTCGGCAAAGCGCTTTCTTTGATGATTTGATCAATATGCGCCGGTTCGCTGGTGATACTCTCCATAACGCGCGCTTCGTTCGGAGATAGGGATACCGGATTTTTTTTGTCCGCGACATCGGAAATGGTTTTTTCTATATCCAACGCCTCAATAATGTCTTCCGCGTCGGTTATCGCCCGCGCGCCGGTTTTGATGAGGTTGTTGGTTCCGGAAGAAGTGGGTGAGGTGATGTTTTGCGGAACGGCAAAGACCTCTCGGCCATTGTCGAGAGCGCACTGCGCGGTGATAAGCGAACCGGATTTTTCCGCGGCTTCAATCACGAGGACGCCGAGCGATATTCCGGCAATAATCCGGTTTCTTTGCGGGAAAGAGTATTTGGAGGGCATGGCGCCGGGGGGATATTCGGAAATAACCGCGCCGTTTTTCGCGATTATCCTCTCCGCCAGAGCGGCATGACCCGCGGGCGCGATGTGGAGCGGATCCACGCCCGAGCCGAGGACGGCGATGGTTCTTCCATTTTGTCGAAGGGCGGATTCGTGGGCGATGCTGTCAATGCCGAGCGCGAGACCGCTTACAATGGTGATGCCGCGGCGCGCCAATTCCTCCGTCAGGCTTTCGGCCACTTGCTTGCCGTAAAGAGAAAATTTTCTTGAGCCGACAACGGCCAAACAGTTTTCGGCGGTCAAAGTTCCGCGGATAAACAAGCAAAACGGCGGGTCGTAGATTTGTTTCAAGAGTGGCGGATAATCCGGATCGTCAATGGTGAGGCAGGCAATGCCATGTCGCGTCAGACTATCGCTGATTTTCACTTCGTCCAGATTGTCGCGCCAGGATAAAAATTCGTTGATGAGAGAATCCTCCCAGCGGGTGGCGCGGAGGTCGTCAAATTCCGCTTTCCAGACATCGTCCAAAGTCGGAAAAATTCGCGTAAGGTCGCGGTAGCGTTTCAAGGTGATTTTGGGAAAATAAGAAAGAAGGATTTCTTTTTTCATGTTGGGGGGGTTGCCGCGACTCGCCAAAAACCGGCGTGGCATATCTCGTCAGGTAGCTATTTTTCAATGAATTTTATCATCTGCGCCACGGCTTCGGCCAGGGCTTTTTGTAAATCTTTTTTTTCAAAAAGTCCGAATTTATGAAGGACAAACGCGGACACATCGGCCATTTTTTCGGGGTTGCTTGGGGCGATGCCGACGCGGACGCGAGAAAAATTTTGCGTGCCGGACAAATCCACGATAGAACGGACGCCGTTGTGACCGGCGTGGCCGCGGTCGGTTTGAGTTTTAATCACACCGAGCGGGAGGTCCTTGTCGTCGTGGACAACCAACAAATCAGTCATTTCAATTTGGTAATAACTTCTAATCATTTGCGCGGTTTGACCCGAATCATTCATGAAAGTCATCGGCTTGACCAGAATTATTTTTTCCATACCGACCTGCGCTTCGGCGATTTCCGCGTTGAATTTTTTGCTTAATTCCCAGTCGGCGACCGCGTTGGTTTCTTTTAATTTCCGCCACAAACCGTCAACGGCCATGAAACCGGCGTTATGGCGGGTTTTTTCATATTTTTTTCCGGGATTGCCGAGGCCGATGATGAGTTTCATAGACGAGTGGTTAGATAAAGCGGGGGATCCTTCGACTGCGCCCTTCGGGCTTCACTCAGGATGACAAATCTGCGATTCGTCACTTTTTCATTTTGGTCAGTTTGATGACGATCGGGGTGCCGACGAAATTGAAGCGTTCGCGCAGTTTGTTTTCAATAAAGTTGACATAAGATAAATGGAGAGAAGTGCCGAACTTGATGAAAATTTCAAATATCGGCGGATCGCTTTTCACTTGTCGGATGCCGCGGATTTCGGGGAATCTGGTTCCTTTGCCGCGCGCCGGGCGATGTTCACGGACGATTTCTTCCAGCATGTGGCTCAATTCCATTTGGGGCACAACCGTTTTTCTGGCTTGATCCATTTGAATAATGAGCGGAAACACTTGATGGACACGATAGCCGGTAAGGCCACTCGCGAACATTATTTCCGCGAAATCCAAATGCGGAAAAACGGAATGAATCATTTTTTTCACCTCGTTGCGTTTGGCATCGGAATTATCTTCGGATAAATCCCATTTGTTGACGATAATGATCACGCCCTTGCTCCGTTTTTCAATCAGGCCGCCCAGTTGCAAATCTTGGGAGGCGATATCGGCGCTGCCGTCCAGCACCAGTAGTATTATATCAGAATTTTCAATGCTGGCGATGCTTTTGCCCACGCCCGAGCTTTCCAGGAGTCCTTCCACTCGGGATTTGCGGCGGATGCCGGCGGTGTCCACGAAAGTGATGTCGTATTTTTGTCCGTCTTCCTCGTAAATGAGAGTGGTGTCAAACGGTTCGCGGGTGGCGTGCGCCACCGGGCTGACGATCACTTTGTCCTGGCCGATCATTTTGTTGAAGAGCGATGATTTGCCGACATTGGGGCGGCCGACGAGGCTTACCCGGATGGACTTGGCCACGTTGATTTTTTTGGATTTGGGCTTGATCGCGCTTTTTTTTAATTTAACATAAATCAGATCCAGCAGGTCGCCGGTGCCGCGACCGTTGACGCCGGAAACGCAGACGGGGTGGCCGAGGCCGAGCGTTTGCCAGGCGGGGCTGATGCCGGACGCTTCAATTTTGGCGTTGTCGCATTTGTTGGCGACGAAAATAATCGGGATTTTTTTCTTCGCCAATTTTTCTTTCAGTTTTTTGGCCAATTTTCTTTCTTCCGGCAGTATGCCGATAACGGCATCGGCGACTAAAATAACGACATTGGCAATCCCTAACGCCTTCTCCGCCTGATCCAAAATTTCTTCGGCGAATTGTTCGTTGATTTTGGTGTCCTGTCCGCCGGTGTCAATCAGATGGATATTGGCGCCGCGCCAAATGACATCGCCTTCGTTGTTGGTGCGCGTGGTGCCGGCGATATTCGAAACGAGGGCTTTTTTTTCTTCAATCAGCTTGTTGAACAAAGTTGATTTTCCCACATTGGCGCGGCCGATCAAAACTACCTGGGGCAGATTGTGGGTGGTGATTGTTCCGGGAGTGGCCATAGCTAGTGTTAGTATTAATTAAGCGGGTTTTGTTTCAATCGGTGTAATCGGCGCCAAGAATAATGAGGATGTCGGTGCCGGTGGCCGCGCGGATACTTCCGGTCGCGATTTCAAAAGCGGGAATTTGCAATTCGCTGACGATGGCGTTAATCAGGGCGGTGGCGGCGGAACCGGAATGGATTTGGTAAACACCGCTCTTTTCAATCGGTTTTGACTCTGAATTGCCGACGGTTTCCACCTCAATATCAATGTTATTCAATCTTTTTTTGATGCGAGCGGCCAGCCCGGCGTTCCAGGTGCCGTTTTGGATTTCAATTTTGGCGGCGGGCAGATAGCCGGCGGGCGCGTCTTGCGCGGGCGCGTTGCTTTTTCCGGCGATGCTCGCTCCGGAAAAGATATTTTTAATCGCCAGTCTGATTTCCGAAAAATTTCCCGATTTGGGCACGAGGATAAACGCGCCGGCGGAGGAAAAAGCGCTACGCAAATATCCGGCGGGGCTGTCGTCCAAAGTGAGAGTGACGACATTGGCGGTATCGAGTTCGCGGACTTGCTTGATCAAAGTCATGATGTCGGAAAATTCCAGATTGGTGGTGATGTGCGCTTCCAGCGAATTGATAATACTGTTGATCTTGATGGGGTTAAGAAGAGTGTTGTAGGACAGCACTTTTTCTTTGAGTGCCAAGAGCATTTTTTGCTGTCTGCGGGAACGACCGAAATCCGACCCTTCGCCATTGTCGCCGTGGCGGGAGCGAGCGAATTTGAGAGCGGTTTCACCGTCCATGGTGGTAAGGCCTTTTTTGAAAGATACGGTTTGAAAAAGATCGTCCGGCGCCGGAAACATGGTATCGGTGAATGATCTTTCCACTTCCACTTTCACACCACCCACTTCATTGATGATATCTTCAAATGCCTTGAAATCAACGCGGATATAATAAGGGATTTCAATGTCCAAAGTCTTGGAAACTATTTCCGTGGCGTAAGCACCGCCCCAATCGGTTTGTTTTTTTTCGCCATAGGCGTCGGCGCTGTTGATTTTTTGCGTGCCATAGCCGGGAATATCCACTGCCAAATCGCGGGGGATGGAAACGAGCGAAATTTGTTTGGTGGAGGGTTTGAGGCTGGCGATGAGAATGGTGTCAGTCAGGAATGGTCCGTCATGACCCGGTCCGCCGATGCCGAGGAGCAGGATATTGATGCGGTCGTCGCGTTCGCCGGCCAAAGGCTTCTGGTTATGATTGAACACGATGTATTGCAATTTTTGGAAAATGTTTTTGGGTTTTTTGGGTTCAAGCGTCACCGGATCATAAGCGAGGGGATTTTTGTCTTCGCTGTCATCATTGCCGGAAACAAAGGAGTAGATGAATATCCCCATTATGATTATCCCCAAAAATAAAAATATACCCCTTTTTGAGGGTTTTTCAACCGGGTTTTCAAGCGGTTCTTGATTTTGGGGCAGGAAATTGATTTGCTCGGTTTCCATGCGGGCATTATAGGTGAAAATTCGGTTTTTGGCAAGCCGGTAGAATCGTTCGCCGATTTTGGCAAATGATTGCCAAAGGCCTTGCTTTGTCGTATACTTACCACTATTCCTAAAATAAAAAAATATGACGATCCTGAATAATATCAAATCAAATTGGTCGGCCGGATTGACGGTTTCATTGGTGTCGCTGCCTCTTTCCATATCGCTCGCCGTGGCCGCCAACGCCACCCCGATTATGGGCGTGATTACCGCTATTTGGGCGGGATTGTTCGCGGCGATATTCGGCGGCAGTCATTACAATGTGGTGGGACCAACCGGCGCTTTATCCGGAATTTTGGCGATGTATGCGGTTATCCACGGGGTGGGAATTTTGCCGGTTTTGGCGGTTTTGGGCGGGATTTTGATTTTATTTTGCTATTTTTTCCGTTTTGATCGCTACATTATTTTCATCCCTTCGAGCGTAATTCACGGTTTCACTCTCGGGGTGGCGTTTATCATCGGTCTAAATCAGTTCAATTTCGCGACCGGCCTCCAAGGTTTGCCGGTTCACGAGCGGTTTGGGGAAAATATCTGGGAATCCCTGAAACATTTTTCTTTGTCTCAACCTTCGGCTTTGATTATTTTTACCATCGGTTTGGTTTTGTTGTTTATATTTTTGAAAATAAAATCGCGGATTCCGGGACCGATCGCGGTGGCGATTCTGGGCATTATTCTTGGTTATTTGAACGCCAAAGGAATGGTGGATTTTCCTTTGCAAACATTGTTCACCAAGTTCGGCGATATTGAATCTTCTTTGTTTCATTTTTCTCCGGTTCCTTGGTCTGCCTTGCTTGATCGACATTTGCTTGGCGCCGCCGCGACGATTACGGTCGTGGCGATTCTGGAAACATTGATTTCCGGCAAGATCGCGGGCGCGATGACCAAGACGAATTTTGATTCCCATCGTGAGGTGCTGGGTTTGGGAATCGCCAATCTGGCGAGCGGACTTTTTGGCGGAATTCCGGCGACCGCCGCTTTGGCGCGCACCGCTTTGAATGTGAAAACCGGCGCCACTCATCGCGCTTCGGGAATAATCAACGCCGTGGCCGTGGCGATTATTTCTTTGCTCCTTTTGCCGTATTTCAAGTATTTGCCCTTGCCGATCGTGGCGGCGATTTTGGTCTATGTGGCGGTGCGGATGGTGGAGAGAGAACATTTTGTCCGGATGTATCGCCACAATCATTTTGATTTGTATTTGTCGCTCTTGGTCGCCGCCATTACCATTGTGGCCGATCCGATTGTCGGCATTTTGTTAGGCGCCACTGTCGCTTTGCTGTATTTCGTCAATCAATTATCCAAAGCGCAAAGTGAGGTGACGGTAAACAAAAACAAGCGCGTTGTCTCGCGCGTGGTCGGTTCTGACACGAGAGCGGTGAAGCAAGCCAAAGGCGAGGTGATCGTTTATCGTTTCGCCGGACAAATGACCTATGTGAACGCCGATGCCCATATTGAGAATGTTAAACGGTTGACGGCGCCGGTCATTATTTTGGGTTTAAGAAATTTGTTTTATCTGGATATTGACGGCTTGGACGCTTTGGCGAAAATCGTGGAGGAACTAACCGCCGACGGACGGAAGGTTTTCGTCACCGGTGTCGGTTCGGCGATCGCGCCTTTTGTGATGAATGCCATTTGGTACAAGCGATTGAAAAAAGAAAAAATGGTATTTGAAAGCACGAGCGCGGCTCTCTCCTCGTTGGGATTCGTTCTCGGGAAGTAGTGATTTGTATTTGCTTTTTTTCGCGGTTTTGTTATACTTTAATTGGACAAACGGAAGGACAATTAGCTCAGCTGGTTAGAGCGCTGCATTCACATTGCAGAGGTCGCTGGTTCGATCCCAGCATTGTCCACTGCCGATCGCCCTCACAAAAATATGCCAAAATTACTCACGGAAAATTCAGCCACCGGCGCCATTATTCATGAATGGGAAGTGACCGAATACGAACAGCACAATCGTCAGTTTCGTTGGTATTTGATTATGACGGTCATCGGCGTAAGCTTGGTGGGCTACGGGATTTTTACCGGCAATTTTCTTTTCGCGCTTATAATAATTTTGTTCGCGATTATTATTTTTTTGCAGTCGCATCAGGATCCGCATATTTTGCCCTTCAAGATCGCGGAGTTGGGCATTATTTTGAATAACCGTTTTTACGCTTATTCCGAATTCACTGATTTTTATATAATCTACGAACCGCCGGCGGTAAAAATGCTTTTTTTGGAAACCGACAGCTCGTTCCGTCCGCGCCTGCGCGTGCCTTTGCCGAACATCGATCCGAACGAAGTGCGATTTACTTTGCGGCAGTATTTGTCGGAAAATGTGGACAAAGAAGAAGAGCCGTTCAGCGAGAAGGTGGCGAGGGAGTGGAAGTTGCATTGACGAATTAATAATTACAAATTAATAATTAATAATATCGCCAGCCTTCAACGAGGTTGCCGAACGCGATTTTTTTTGTTATAATTCAATCATGAAATTCCGCCAAACTTTGTTTTGGGATACTAATCCCAAAAAAATTGATACAAAAAAAAACGCCCAATATATTATTGAACGCGTGTTGGATTTTGGCAATGACAAGGAAGTGCGTTGGCTTTGGAATTTTTACGATAAGTCTTTATTGCAAAAAGTGGTAAAGAAATCGCGGTGTTTGCGACCGCGCACCAAACAACTATGGCAACTGATCCTCAAAAATCACTGACATTCCATTTTGATACATTGCCAAAAGCAACCAAAAAGGCGCTTGATTTTTTGTCCCAACAATCATGGCTGGAAAAATCAGACTGGTATTTAGCCGGCGGAACCGCCCTCACTCTTCAATCCGGCAATCGTAAATCCGTTGATCTGGATTTTTTTACGCAAAAAAAATCTTTTGATACCAAAACTATTTTTTCAAAATTCCTTAATAACAAAAATTGGGAGACAACGGTTGAAGATGCCAATACAATCTACGGCGAACTATTCAATGCCAAAGTAAGCTTCATCGCGTATCCCTATTTTGTTCCAAAACAACCACTGCTTCAATATGGCTCAATAAAAATTTTATCCGCCACCGATATTGCCGTCATGAAAATAATCGCCATTTCCCAACGCGGGCGGAAACGGGATTTTTTTGATCTCTACTGGTGCGCCCAAAATTTTGAACCCCTGGAAATCACGATTAAGAGATTAAAAAAACAATACCCTACCGTGGCTCACGATTACCATCATATTTTGAAAAGCATGGTGTATTTCGATGACGCGGAAACCGACCCAGAACCGGAAATTTATTTCAAAGCCGGTTGGTCCAATGTAAAATCTTTTTTCAAAAAAGAAATTCCCAAAATTACAAAGGATGTTATGTTTCTTGTTTAACTTATCCCTGATTTAACATTACAGCAAATGCGAGATGGTATGTTGCTTGGTCAAAGAATAGTTTCTCTTGGATTTGAGCGAGGTTCGGAGGAGCGAAGAAAATATCAAGCTATGGAAATTATGCTTATCGATACTATTGCCACACTACGCCTGCCCTCACGTTTAGCATACCGGATTAGCGCAATCAAAAAACAATTACAAAAGATCCAAGATGAGGAATCTTGAGACAATGGCAAGGTTGTACTCATTATCTGTTAGCGGCGACGGTTGACGGTTTTGTTTTTTTGTGCTATACTTCGCCCGTTTATTGAGAAAGTCAATTTGTAATTATTAATTTGCCTCGCCCGTCCGAAGCCCCGATGGGCGAAGGCGGGTAATTATTAATTATCACTTGCGCTCGTCGTTCAATGGATAGGACATTGGCCTGCGAAGCCGAAAATTCAGGTTCGACTCCTAATTGGTGCACAATAAAATAACGCCATATACGGCGTTATTTTATTTTTATAAATATTTC
>JBBTQT010000040.1:0-1726 GCA_038065575.1 Patescibacteria group bacterium | reverse complement strand
GTTAGCGCCCCCATAGCTCAACCCCGACGTAAAGTCGGGGCTCCGACCCGCGCTTCGCCAACTTGCCTCGCCGACGAGTCAAGGCGGGCGAATCGAGGCGAGTCGAAGCGTCGGAGTGGATAGAGCACTAGTCTCCTGCCCGCCACTGCTATTGCCCCTGTAGCTCAATGGATAGAGCACCGGTCTTCGGAACCGGTGATGAGGGTTCGATTCCTTCCGGGGGCAGTGGCAATGGCAGGCGGGTCGGAACTAGGGATGGCGGTTCGAATCCGTCTGGGGGCATTTTTTTAAATTGAAAAGCGGTATGATTTTTTCATACCGCTTTTGAAATATTGAAAATTTATTTTTCTTTTTTCTGGTTGGTCAGATATTCGATCGCTGCGTTTTTCACCGCGTCTCCCTTGTTGAGGTATTCGTCCAAATTCGTCTTCACTTCAATGTCCGGCTTAAGGCCGCTGCCGCTGACATTGACCTCGTTGGGCGTGTACCACAGAAAGGAAGTAACATGGATCGCAGAGCCATCCCTGAGATCAATGACGCTCTGACCGCAGCCCTTGCCGTAGGTTGCCTCGCCGATCAGTTTAGCGGAAATGATATCGCGCAAGATGCCGGACAAAATTTCGCTGGCTGAAGCGGTGTTTTGGTTCACCAAAACTACCACTGGCAGACCCATCAGAGTTTTCTTCGTGTTGACCAAAACCTGATAGGTTCCGTACTTGGAGTACCGTTGATAACAGACAATCATACTGTCTTCCAAGAATAAGCCACTGATCCAAAGGCATTCCATTAAGCGTCCGCCGCCATTGTCGCGCAGGTCTAAGATAACACCTTCGGTCTTATTGGCGATCAGGCTGTCGGCCGCCTCGCACATTTGGTTAAAAGCCAGCTCGTTGAAGACGGTTAATTTGATATAGCCGAAGTTGCGCGTTCCGCTCTTGACGATCGACCACTCAACGGTTTTGTTGACGATCTTGGCTCTTTTGACCTTCAAGATAACGATCTTTGAAGATTCCTTGCGCCGAATGGTCAGGTTAACGGTGTCGCCTTCTGGTCCCTTGATCAAAGAAATGACTTTGTTGATGGTGAGCCCGCGACAATCGCGACCATTTATCCTGAGCAGGTAATCGCCCACATTTATGCCGGAATTTTTTGCCGGACCATCAAAGATTTTAATGAACCGAGGCGTGAGCGTGTCTTTTTTACTATAACCCAACGTCGCGCCAATACCGCTATAGGTCGTTTCTTCTTTCATACGGCGATTAAATTCTTCGACTTGTTCCGGACGGCAGAAGCGGGTATAGGCGTCAAAGAGTTGGGCGACTTTTTCGAGTCCGTCGTAGATCAGGCTTTCTTGAGAGGCGGGGTTAACTTTTACGTCTTGACTGATTCTCTGCCAGATAACTAATGCCGAATCGTCAGGAGTAGAATCCGGTTTGACATACGCTCCCCGCATTGTTAAATAAACGTCCCAATAATAGCAGGAATCTATAGAGACGACGGACTTGGTTGCGACGGCCTGCGCGATTAAGCTGGGGGCGACGGCCGTTATAAATACGGCCACCATAACCAGATAAGCCAATTTTTTCATGGATCTATCTCCTTTGTATTTTTAATGATCGATTGTTTACGTTAATTTAATTTTAGCAGAAAAATGGCTTTTTGTCAACCCCGTGTATGAGATGAGTATCCCGGGAACAGTTGATGATATTTTTGAGCATACTCGATC
>JBBTQT010000039.1:0-1332 GCA_038065575.1 Patescibacteria group bacterium | reverse complement strand
AAGGCGGGAATTTTTTTGCCTCGGGCGGATAAAAATTCAAATAATCGATCGTCCACTCATGTCTTCCGGCTGTTTGATCCCCAAAATTTTCAAGACCGTCGGAGCGACATCCGAAAGCATTCCGACCGGCGGGATCAAACTCAAATCTCCATCGGGAGGATCTCCGCCCGGCCCGGTCTGGCCGCGATATTCCGCGCCAATCACCAAAAACGGGACCGGATTGTTGCTGTGCTCTTTGTCCTTCTGTCCGGTATGTAAATTTATCACCTCTTCCGCGTTGCCATGATCGGCGGTTACTAGCAATACTCCGTTTTTGGCGAGAACATGATCCGCGAGTAACCCCAGACACTTGTCAATCGTTTCCACTCCGATCTTGGTCGCCTTCAGACTGCCGGTGTGTCCGACCATATCGGCGTTGGCGTAATTGATAATAATGACATCATGTTTATCTTCATTGATAACTTTCACGACTTCCTTGGTTAATTGAACGGCCGACATTTCCGGCACTTGTTCATAAGACGAGACGCGTGGCGACGGAATGATTTTGCGCTCCTCTCCCGGAAACGGATCTTCAATCGTTCCGTTCAAAAAGAAAGTGATGTGGGCGTATTTTTCGGTTTCCGCGATGTGGAATTGCTTCAAACCATGATTACTAATCACCTCGGCCAAACAATTGCGCACCACATTGGGCGGGAATGCGACAATCACCGGCGTTTCTTTTTCGTATTCGGTCATGGTGACGAAAAACAAATCCTTGATGTACTCCCTTTCAAATTTGGCGAAACTCGGCAGAACGAAAGCGTCGGTAAGCTGACGGGCGCGATCCGGACGAAAATTGAAAAAAATCGCCGCGTCTCCGGCCATAACTTTCGCGACCGGTTTATCAACTTTCCCGATCACGACCGGCGCGAATTCTTCATCATAGACTTTTTTTTCATACGACGATTCAATCGCCTCAATCGGATCTTTGTAATATTCATCGGCCTCGCCTCGCGCCATGGCTACATAAGCCTTGTTCACTCGATCCCAACGATTGTCGCGATCCATCGCGAAATATCTTCCCGAAAGGCTGGCGATTTCTCCCACGCCAATTTTTTTCATTTTTTCCTGCAATTTTTTTACGAAATCCAATCCGCTGTTGAAAGTGGTGTCGCGTCCGTCAAGAATGGCGTGAACAAAAACCGATTTTATTTTTTTCTTCTTGGCGAATTCCAACAAAGCGAACAGATGCTCATCGCTCGCGTGCACATTGCCGGATCCGACGAGACCGATTAAATGCAAACTGGAATTGTTCTTGGCGACATGTGCGGCCGCGCCCAAAAAAGCTTTATT
>JBBTQT010000038.1:0-1320 GCA_038065575.1 Patescibacteria group bacterium | reverse complement strand
GAAAAAGGCACGATTCGGCTGGTGCTGCGCGGATTAAACGACCATAACATCGTAGGCGTCGGTGCAACCACGATGGGAGTGTTCTCAAAGTGAACAACGCGAATAAACGCGAATCAAACGCAAATATTCGCGAATAATTCGCGTTACATTCGCGACAATTCGCGTGATATTGAGCGAAGCGAAATATGGGAAAAATAATTGCTGTGATGGGTTCAAAGGGCGGCGTCGGTCAGACGCTGGTCGCTATTAATCTTGCCGTAGCGCTCAAGTCACAGACGAAAAAACGGGTGGCGCTTTTGGATTTCAATTTTGCAATGGCGGGTGAGATAGCGCTGCTATTAGCAGTTCCCCAGACAAAATCATTATTGGATTTGCTTTCCGTTATAGACAAACTTTCGCCCCAGATGTTGAAGGGCTATGTCGTAGAACACTCATCGGGAATTGATTTTCTCTCCGCGGTCGGCGAATCAACGGATGCGCAAAAAATCCTTCCCGCACATTCCGAAAAAACCGTTTCATTTTTTTCAACCGTCTACGATTATGTTATCGTCAATATAGGCAGAAGTTTCAATGATTTACAACTCGCAGTTATGGATAATGTGGATATGGTTGTTTTGGTCGCCACTCCGGAACTTGCATCTTTATATCACACAAAAAAAGTCTGGCAGCAGTTTATAATAAATCATTATCCGACCCAGATGCTGAAAGTTGTTTTAAATAAAGCGGATATCGCAGGCGGTCTTAGCGTTGACCAGGTTTCGGAATACATCAAGCAACGCCCGACATGGCTTATTCCTAATGACGCCGATTCCGCGGTTCTCTCAATAAACAGAGGCGTTCCCGCCGTTATCGCATCCACACGCTCACCGTTTTCAAGAGGGATTTATTCAATCGTCAATACCATTGTTGAAGAGTCGGCTCGTGCAGAAAAAGGCGCCGGATTATTCGCCGGACTTAAACATTCTATGGAGAGTGTTAGGAAAGAGCATCGGATATCCCGAAGTGAAAAAGAAGTGGTTGAGGTAAAATCATCCTCAGGCAATCTTCTTCCTCCGACGGACGAATTAAAAATGCGCGTCTACAACAAACTCGTCGCCGAGATGAAAGAAAGAAGAATTGAACTTTCACCCTCGTTTGATAAACAAAAACTGGCGGAAACAAGACAAACGGTTCAGGAAGCGATTGAACGCATATTAAACTCCGAGGGCGAAAAACTTACCGCCCGTGTTGACAGAGTCCGGCTTGTGATGGAGGTTTTAGACCAGTCGCTCGGCTTGGGTCCTCTTGAAGATTTTTTGCGCGACCCGACCATCACCGAGG
>JBBTQT010000037.1:0-4631 GCA_038065575.1 Patescibacteria group bacterium | reverse complement strand
CCGGCACCGCCATAATTGCGCCTGTACCCACATCGCCCAAAACATAATTAACCACCCACACCGGGATACTTTCATTCGAAGCCGGATTGATTGCCGTCACTCCGGAATCAACCCCGGTTTTTTCTAATTCTACACGAGCCACCGCGGTCGTCCGACCTTGTAATGTTTCTGCAATGTATTTTTTCACTGCTTCACTCGCCTGCCAGCCAACTTCCACCCATTTTTGTGCCAATTCAACTGAAATTGCCAAAAAAGTCGCGCCAAAAAGCGTGTCTGGTCGGGTGGTGAACACGGTTACGCTATGCTTCCTTGCTTCCTGACCGGGCACATTTAATGCAAAATTAATTTCTGCGCCTTCTGATTTCCCAATCCAATTTTCCTGTTGCACTTTCGCCCGTTCAATATAATCCACTTCTTTCAGACCTTGAAGCAAAGAATCCGCGTATTTGGTAATCGCGAGCATCCATTGTTCTTTATTTCTTTTTTCAACCGCTGTGCCGCAACGCTCGCAACAACCATCCACCACTTCCTCATTCGCCAAACCAATTTTGTCTTTCGGACACCAATTTATCGGTTGATTTTTTTTGTAGGCCAGTCCATGCTTGAATAATTGCAAGAAAATCCATTGAGTCCAGCGGTAATAGTCCGGATCGCTGGTTGTGACGGCGCGATCCCAATCAAAACTGAAGCCCAGACTTTTCAATTGTTTGGTGAAAGTGGCGATGTTCTCCGCCGTGATTTCTTCCGGCTGACGGCCGGTTTTGATGGCGAAATTTTCCGTCGGCAATCCGAAAGAATCAAATCCGATCGGATAAAGCACATTGAAACCTTCCATTCTCCGCTTGCGACAAATCACATCCATCGCCGTATATGATCGCGGATGCCCGACATGCAAACCGGCGCCGCTCGGATAGGGAAATTCAATCAGACCGTAAAATTTTTCCTTGGCCGGATCTTCAGACACGGCAAAAGTTTTATTCTCTTCCCAAAACTTCTGCCATTTGGCTTCAATTTCTTTCGGATTGTATTTATTCATATTTTGGATGTTTGAGAAAAAACGCGACATCTCGAACTACGCCAGCCCGCGCGCTTTCATCGCGTCGCCCACCCGTTCCAGCGCGCTCACGAACGCGGCGGTTCTCATGTCCACTTGGTATTTTTCTTTTCTTTCCCAAACTCTCTCAAACGCTCCGACCATCGCCACGCGCAATTTGTCCATCACTTCTTCGGCCTCCCAATAATAATTGCTCGCGTTCTGTACTTGTTCAAAATAACTCACCGTCACGCCACCGGCGTTTGACAAGATATCCGGCACGAGTAATACGCCGCGTTCAAACAAAATTTTATCCGCCTCGGGCGTGGTCGGACCGTTCGCCAATTCCAGCACGATTTTGGCTTTCACTTTTGAAGCGTTGTCCGCCGTAATCACATTTTCCAAAGCCGCCGGAATAAGAATATCCACATCCAATTCCAACAAATCTTCATTGGAAATCGTTTCCGTTCCTTCAAATTTGATCACCGCCCCGGTTTTAATTTTGTGTTCGTTCAATTTACCGATATCGAGTCCTTCGCCACCCTGCCCGACAACCGCCCCTTTTGAATCGCTTACCGCCACAATTTTATACCCATCTTTTGAGAGCAGCTCGGCCATATGCGCGCCGGCATTGCCATAGCCTTGAATCGCGACCGCGGTCTTCTCCGGCTTCAAACCGAGTTTGGCAACCACTTCTCGCAAAACAAACACTCCGCCCTGCGCGGTCGCCTTATCCCGTCCCAATGACCCGCCAAGCGCGAGCGGTTTCCCGGTAATGAAGCCGGGGGCGTGCTCGCCGATTAGTTTTTCATACTCGTCCAACATCCAGGACATTATTTGACCATTGGTATACACATCCGGCGCCGGGACATCCTGCGTCGGACCCAGATATTTGTATAATTGGCGAATATAACCGCGCGACAGTCTTTCCAATTCGCCTTCGGATAATTGTTTGGGGTCAAAAATAATCCCGCCCTTGCCACCGCCCAAAGGCAATCCGGCCACGGCGCATTTCATCGTCATCCAAAACGACAACGCTTTCACTTCGTCCAATGTTACATTTTGATGATAGCGGATACCGCCCTTGAAGGGCCCCAAGGCGTCATTGTATTGACTGCGGAATCCGGTAAATACGCGCACGACGCCATTATCCATTTTTACCGGAATGGATACGGTCAATACTCTTTTCGGAGCACGCAAAATCTCGTGGATGTTCTCGTCAAGCCGCATCACTTCGGCGGCCTTGTTGAGTTGGGTCATGGCATTTTCAAATGGAGTGGACATATGAGAATTACGAATTAAAAATTACGAATTACTCGGCTTCGCTCCGCTACGCCGAGCAGGCGAATTAGGTAAGACCCAGACTAAGTCGGGACGGGCGAATTGTGCGTGACCCCTGACGGCAGAAGTACGCACTGTTCGTTAGGGGTTTCCTCCTTCTCCCGATGTGGGACGCGGTCGGTTATAGAACCCTCGCTCCTTGGCCCTCGCCGCGAGCCAGTCGCGAAGCTTGCGGTGGTCCTCAACGGTCATAGGTCCACCTCCAATCGGCACCAGATTCCCATAGTCCCGGCAATGGGAATAGGTCACCACGATACCGAAATCAGTCCGATCACACATACCACCATTTTATTCCAAAAACCGAATGAAGTAAATAGCAGAACCCTCCGAGCGGGGGGTTCCTGACTGAATATACTTGTAAATCGCAATATCAGACGGCGTGCTTGTCGAGCATTGCCTTCAATTTTTCTTTCCCCACTCCGCCCACCATGGTATCCACCACCTTGCCGGCTTTGAAAACCAAGAATGTCGGAATGCTCATCACTTTGTAATTACCCGCGGTTATTGGATTATCATCCACATTGAGTTTGCCAACTTTGATTTTGCCGGCATTATATTCATTCGCCAATTCTTCCAAAATCGGACCCATCATTTGGCAAGGACCGCACCATGGCGCCCAAAAATCCACCAAAACCGGCGCGCCGGACTGCAAAACTTCCGCGGAAAAATTATCGTCGGTAAGCAATACTTCTGCCATATTTCAAATGATTAAAAAATTTTAATAAACAATTTTAGGGTTGTCGCCGAATTTTCTGGATCCCCGCCTTCGCGAGGATGACAATTGCCTATTTGGCGACAGTGCCATTTTAGGCCGCGAGCGGCAATTCTTCTTTTGCTTCCGGCTTGGCCGCTTCGGCGGACGCGTCTTTGTTTTCCTCGTCGCCAAAAATAAAATCAAATTCAATTTTTTCTTTTCCGCAGGTGATAGTAGCCGAAAATCCCAAGCCGGCTCTCTCCAATTTATTGTTGACGGCGAGCGAAGAAAAAATTTCCTTACCGTCTCCTAACTTCCGCGGCGCTCCTTCTTGCAAATAATTTTTCATTTTTTCCGCTCCGCTCCGCGCGATAATATAGGTATGCTCGGGAGAGAGCGTTACCACATTGCCGATTTTCGGCTCGAGCAGTTCGGTTTTCTTGGCGCGCAACACATCGCCGCCGGTGTCCGTGAAATATTGTCGAAAAATTTCAACCATCACACCCTTCAAAACATCTTCGTCCAGATGCTCTTGAATCGTTTCTTGGACTTCCGGATTTTCAATATCGTCATTGTCAGCTTTTTTTCCGGAGAGAAAATCAAAAGTCTCTGTTTTAATATTCACATCCTGAATCAACCCCGGGATTGTAAGCCGTTCAAAAGAAACTAACGCGCGGGGCACGGCTCGGCCTTCGGCATCGACGATCTGAATTTGATGATCTCCTTTCAGATCCCCCGCGTCGTCAAATTCCATTTTCAGCCGCCCCACTTTTTCCCCCGTTTGGGCCGGTCGGATTTCGGAAACTTTTGACTCCCCTTCGCGCGCTGATCTTTCACGGCTCGTTTCTGGTAAAGACATATCAGGTGCTTTTTCTATTGAAAAATGATTTTTCTGGTCTTGGTTTCTTCGTGGTAAAATTCCAGCTCGTCGTCGATTTCTATTTTTTCGCGCGTTTCCAACTGGACGCCACATTCCGTTCCTTCGATGACATCTTTTACTTCCTGCTGGCCGATTTTGCACATCGCGATTTTTCCGGTGTTAATCAGCAATCCTCCCCGCTTGATTCGCGCGAGGCAATCTTTGACAACTTTGCCACCCAGCACTTTCACACCGACAATGGTGAAATTCTTTTCTCGGCGGAAAACCGCGAGCGCCAGACCACTACCCAATTCGGTGATGATTTTTTCTTTGTCCAACATTTTTTCCAATTCTTCTTTTACCCAGTTGATCAAATCATAAATCACTTTGTACTGCAAGAAAGTAAGATTTTTTTCCTTCAACAACAATTCCGTAGCAGTGGTCGGGCTTACATTGAATCCGATCAAAATCGCCGCCCCCGCTTCGGCTTTGGTAACATCGTTCTCGGTGATATTGCCGAGCCCTTTGCCGATAATTTTCACTCCCACTTCGTCGTGCTTGATTTTGGACAATGAATTGATGATGGCCTCGAGCGATCCGAGCACATCGGCCTTGATCAGCAAATTTAGAGTTTTTTTGTTGGTTGTTCCCTCTTCTTCGTGTTGTTCAACGCTCACGACCGTGGATCGTTCCGATCCGGTTTG
>JBBTQT010000036.1:0-4354 GCA_038065575.1 Patescibacteria group bacterium | reverse complement strand
CAGGCGCAGCGTTGCATGGAATTGATGACGATTTCTTTGGCTTTCTGGTCAAAAAATTCGCCGTTTTCTTTTTCCAATTTGCTGACGCGGTTGAACAAGTCGGCTTTGCTTTCTTCTTCCACTCTTTGCAGAAGTTCGTTTTTGGCGTCATCCCGCGACAGTCGCGCCACTTCCTCCAGCTTCTTCTCCGATTGCTGTTTCAGTTCGTCAATTTTTAGTTTGATGTTTTTGATTTCCTCGATTTTTTGTTCCAATTTGGTCTTGTTGTCTTCAAAACTCAAAAGCTTCTGATCAAACAAGGTTTCTCTTTTTTCCAAACGGGATTGCAGTTGACGGATTTCCTGACGGCGTTCTTCTTCTTCTTTCTTGGCCTCATCAATCATTTTGATGGTCTTTTCCTTGGCTTGGATCATCGCCTCTTTTTCGTTGTTCTTGGCTTCGGCCAAAATTCGTTCCGCCTTGGCTTCGGCGGAATTGACCGATGACTGGCCGATTTGCTTCCTAATGAGATACCCGAGGCCGATTCCGACCGCCGCGGCGATGACTGAATAGATAATTGCGGACATAAAAAAAGCTCAAAACGAGAGTCAGTCGGGGATAGAAGTTATTTTTTTGGCTGATTTTAGCCTAATTTATGCCAAAAAATATTTTGGTAGTAAGCAATGATTGAGCACTGCCTGGATTTGGAACAATGAAGGTTTTGAAATCATAGAAATCCTTTGACTACTGCGCTTCGTATCGGACGAATTGACTCCAGTTTGTAAATAAAATTATGCGGTTATTGTAGCACCGTTCCGGGTTTTTGTCAATTTTCGGCTTGCAGATGGAGGATTGAACGGGGGTGTGGATAATTTTGACTGGCGCGGTTTATAATGTTAGAATGTTTGCGGAGGTGCTGGCATGGAGACTGACTGGATTTCGATTTTCATTATGATCGGAATTCCGATCATCGTTCTCTCACCCATCAGGTTTTGGTATTTGGTAAAAAGACGTAGGAGGAAGCGTCAGTTGAATCGCCGGTTAGCCGTTCTGCACGCGCGACGCAAACTGTTACTGGAACAGAAGGAGGAGGGCTCGGACACAGACACCGTTCATTGACAACGGTTTCGAATGACAATCTGTCGGGAGGGAGGAAGGCGATGTTGTATGTTTTGTTTTTGTCGTTTGCAGGGTTGGTTGCGTTTCTTTTGGTGTTGAGGCTCTCGAGGTACTTCTTGCAGAGATTCTATAACCGTCTAGAAGAGAAGAAGGATCGGAAGTTGAAGGAACGGGCCAGGTACTCGGATGCGTGCTACCGCGACCGTGAGGAGTTCATCGACCGCGTCCTGGACATGGACTGGAGCGAACTTCTTAAACTGAGTGAGAAGCATGGAGTGCCGTTCAAGACCGAGGACGCCCAGATCCGACAGGATGACATCCATCGCTGTGTGGCTATGAAGCAATGGCGTGAGGTGCCCGGGAAGATCTGCTGGCTTCATGTTCAGAAGCAAGAGATCGACCGTCGCATCAGGCTACTGGTTCGAGACGAAGACCTGTCGTCCTTGGTCAACCTGGCCACTACCCACAACCTGGATCAGGCCTGGGAGGCGCTCGGCTCCACCGAAGCGGGTGTCAGCTGGCTGAACAACTTCGGGCTCAGCTCGACGAACCACATCACGCGCGTACGAGCCTACTCCACCCTCTACCGTGGCATGGAGGAGTGATCAAGGTCGTTCTTTGAGAAGGAGGGAGTTGAATGAGTACACCGCCAGTATCTCGTTCAACACCCCAATCAAGTTTTTTGCGCGTGCAGAAAGTTTGATTGGGGGCGGATCAAGACACACGATACACACAAGACGGCACATCGTTTTTGTGTATCATGTTGCGTGTATCTTGTATCATTAAGTTAAACATCTCTATAATGAATTCTAAAAACAATTTGGGTTGGGGCAAAATCACCGCGGCCGGCGTGGAAATGTGGGACTCCAAGCCGGTCATTCGTGCCGAGCGAGCGACGGCCGGTGATTGGCTCAAACTTTTGTTTTATCCAAAAAAATTATTACTGTATTCATATATATTGAGAGCTTATAAAATTCATAAAAGAAATTGTCCCGCTAAAATTTTCCGAGTACTGGATGTGGGTTGTGGCACCGGCGCGAGCGTGATTGATTTTAAAAAAATACTTGGCGCGGGCGCGGAGGTGCTGGGAATCGAAGTAGTGAAATTGCAAGTTGAAATCGGTCGGACACGAATCGCGGAAAATAAAATCAGGGCGGAAATCAAATGGTACGATGGCACGATTTTTCCTTTCATAAATGAATATTTCGACGCGGTTTATTCTTCCGATGTGTTGGGTCATGTGGAGAATGTGCCCGCCTGGCTCCAAGAAATAAACCGGGTTTTGCGGCCGGGAGGAATTGTGGCGATGTTCTCGGAATCCGTTCTCGGTCGGCATGCTTACATTCGCAATTACCTGAATCGGCGCGGGCTGAATATCGATCCGCATCGAGAATTTCACATTTCTCTTTATTCAAAATCCGAGTTGCTTGAGCTCCTAAATCAAGCCGGATTCGGGATTGAGATAATCCGCAGTATCGCCTGGTCCGGTTTTTTTGTCCATCCGGACGAGTTTTACCCGGCTTTGCAAGCGCAATCCGAATTTCCGATCCTGAAATTTTTCAATTATATATTTTACAAAATAAAAAAAAGAACTCACCCGGTTTCCACCGCTCTCGCGGAACTGTTCGTACTTTTGGAAATGCTTACCTTGGGCAAGTGGTTTGAGGCGCAGGGGTATATTATTAGAGCGAGAAAGAGATAGAAGATGGCGTCGGTTGACTATTCTCTAAAAAATCCGTATAATGAGCACAATCTTAAAGTATTGTAAATGAGCAAATTGTTTTGGTTATATATCAACCGGCCCATGGTTGAAAATTGTTTATAAATTAAAAATTAGAAATTGAAAATTGAATCGTTATGAATGTTACCGAACTTTCGCGTCAATTGAAAATCAACACCAAGGAAATGTTGGAGGTTTTGCCGACCTACGGTTTTGATATCGGCCTGAAAGCCGTGAAGGTGGATGATCGCGTTGCCGAGCAAATCGTCAAAAGGTGGAAATACATTCGCCGCGATTTGGAGGAAAAAAAGAAGAAGGAACAGGATGAGAAACTTTTGAAGGAACGGGCATTGCGCAAGGAGTTGGGACATACCGTGAATCTACCTAATTTGATTACGGTGCGCGAATTTTCGGAGAGAATGAATCTGCCGGTGTCGCAAGTGCTGATGGAACTGATGAAAAACGGTATTTTGGCCAATCAAAATCAAAATATAGATTTTGACACCGCCTCGGTCATCGCCTCTGATTTCGGTTTTTTGGTTGAAAAAGAAACGCAGACCAAAGGATCAATTGAAGAAGTGTTCGCGACCGATTCGCAAGAAGAAACCGTGATTCAATCGGACGATCCGGAGGCCGTTGCGCGACCGCCAGTGATTGTGGTAATGGGTCATGTTGACCATGGCAAGACCAAATTATTGGACACTATCCGTTCCACCAATGTAATGGATAAGGAAGCCGGTGGGATTACCCAGCATATCGGCGCTTATCAGACGGTTTGGAAGGATCCCAAGACCAAAGTGGAACGAGCCCTCACTTTCATTGACACCCCAGGACACGAAGCTTTTTCCATGATGAGAAGTCGCGGCGCCAAAGTGGCCGATATCGCCATTTTGATCGTGGCGGCCGATGATGGTGTCAAACCGCAAACCGAAGAAGCGATCAATATCATCCGCGCCGCCCGATTGCCGATGGTGGCGGCCATCAACAAAATTGACAAAGAAACCGCGGATTTGGATCGGGTGAAAACCGAATTATCGCAAAAAAATGTCCAGCCGGAGGAATGGGGCGGAGATGTGCCGACCATTGGGATTTCGGCCAAGAACAAACTCAATATCGATCAATTATTGGATTTATTGCTGCTCGTGGCCGATGTTCACAGTGACAAGATCAAGGCGAATCCCGGCAAGCCGGCCATTGGCACGATTATTGAATCGCATGTTGACAAAGGCATGGGACCGGTCGCGACCGTGCTTATTCAGGCGGGCACATTGCGCCGGGGCGATCGGCTGGCGGTCAATGGAGAAATTTACGGGACGGTGCGCGCCATGAAAGATTATAAAGGAGACGCGATTGAAATGGCGGGACCGTCCGTTCCGGTGCAAATTATCGGTTTCAAAGTCGCGCCGGAAGTGGGCGATATTTTGGATGTTGGCAAAGCCGACGAAGCCGTTAAAATCGATGTCAAGCAAAAAAGAAATCAACAAACCGGATCGGAACGATCCACGGTCGTGAGCGTTGAACAACACGAAGAAGAGG
>JBBTQT010000035.1:0-2101 GCA_038065575.1 Patescibacteria group bacterium | reverse complement strand
GTAATTCGTAATTCGTAATTTGAAATTCGTAATTGATCCCCCCCCGATTGTCAAGGCCGGAAAAACGTGTTATTGTGTAATATATGTCCGAAATTACCATGGAAAATACCACTGAACCCACAATTGACGGCTTGATTGAAAAAATAAAATCCTACGCCCCGAAAGCGGACTTGGATACGGTCGCTTTGGCGTATCATTTCGCTTTTGATGCCCACAAAGGCCAAACGCGCAAGTCCGGCGAGCCCTATATTATCCACCCGCTCTCGGCCGCCCATTATTTGGCGGATTCCAAAATCGATCCGGTGATTATCAGTGCCACTCTCCTCCACGATGTTCCCGAAGACACCGCGGTTACATTGGAAGAAATCGAAGAAAATTTCGGCAGTGAAATCGCTTCCATGGTGAAAGGGATCACCAAGCTCGGAAAACTGAAATACCGCGGCGTGGAAAGATACATTGAAAATCTGCGCAAGATGTTTATCGCCATGGCCGAGGATGTGCGCGTCATGATCATCAAATTCGCCGACCGCATCAATAACCTGCAAACTCTGGAAGCGTTGCCGCCGCAGAAACGCTACCGCATCGCTCTCGAAAGTCTGGAGATATACGCTCCGATCGCCAACCGCCTCGGCATGGATGAAATGAAAGGAGAATTGGAAGACTTGTCTTTTCAGTATGTTTATCCCAAGGAATTTCAGCGCGTGAAATCAATCCGCGACCAAAAATTATCCGGCAAAGAAGAATACTTTCGGAATATCATCAACAAAACCAAAAATGAATTGGAGTCTGCCGGATTGAAACCGATTCTTATTTACGGACGCAACAAACGGCTGTACAGCCTCTACCAAAAATTGCTGAAAAAAAACGACGAAATCACGAAGGTCTACGACATTATCGCCATCCGCATCATCGTCTCCACCATCGCTGACTGCTACGCCACTCTCGGCATTTTGCATAATATCTGGAAACCACTACGCGGCCGAATCAAAGATTATATTTCCCAACCGAAGCCGAACGGCTACCAATCATTGCACACCACCGTCTTCGGCGACGACGGTGAAATAATTGAATTTCAAATCCGCACGATGGCCATTCACGAAGAAGCGGAATACGGCGTGGCCGCGCACTGGCACTACGACGAAAACGGCGCGCGTTTGCCGAAAAAGGAAATCAAATGGGTGAAGGAGCTCGTGGAAATTCAAAAAGATATTTTGAATAAATTGTCTGATCTGGAAGAAATCAAAGTGGATTTTTTGCAATCCAGAATTTTCGTGTTCACCCCAAAAGGCGATGTCATCGATCTGCCCGAGGGCGCGACGCCGATTGACTTCGCTTACCACATCCATACCGACATCGGCAACAAATGCGCCGGCGCCTACATCAATGACAGAATAGTCAGTCTGGACACCGAGCTGAAAAACGGCGATATTATAGAAGTGGTGACGGACAAAAACCGCAAAGGCCCAAGCCAAGACTGGCTGGATTTCGCGAAGACCCACACCGCCAAGCTCCACATCAAAAGCCAGCTGAAACTGCAAGAAAAAACCGCCCTGACGCGCTGGCTCAAATCGGTGTTGCCGAATAAAAAATAAAATCCTCCGCTCGGAGGATTTTCTGAATCAATAAAACGCGCGGATTCAAGAGTACGCTATGTCAATTCCGCGATCAGCCGTTTCAATTCTTCCCGAGAAAAAAACTGAATTTCTATCGTTCCTCTTTCGCCACGGACATGAATTTGCGTTTTGGTTCCCAATCTTTCTTCAATCAATCTCTCTTGGGCGGCGATATTCGGATCGCGGCGGATTGATCCTTTTCGGGAAGCCGCGCCTTTCATGGCCACTTCCCGTTCCACATCGCGCACCGTAACCCCATCGCCCACCATACTATGAAAAAGCGCCAACTGCTGACGCTGGTCGGTAAGGCTTAATAAGGCGCGCGCTTTTCCAAAGCTGATTTTGCCGTCCATCAAAGCTTTTTGAATTTCATCCGGCAAATCCAAAAGACGGATGGTGTTGGCCACGACCGGCCGGCTTTTGCCGACATTATCGGCCACTTCTTGCTGGGTCAATTCAAATTCTTCTATCAGTCTTTTGAAAGCAAA
>JBBTQT010000034.1:0-13366 GCA_038065575.1 Patescibacteria group bacterium | reverse complement strand
CTTTGGTTCCTTTGCCGGCGGAAGTGCCTTTTTGCGAGCCGTTGCCGCGTCCCAATCGCTTTTTGGAACGGGTGGTTCTCGAGCCGGATGAAATTGTCTGCGGAGTGAGTGTCATATCAATTATTATTATTCGGATATTTTTTTCTTGGTGGTCTTGTGAATGGTTTTTTCGGTCTTGATGACGGCGGTCGGATCATCAACCGTCTTGGCGACATCCTTCAATGCCGGTGCCACTTTGCTTTCGTCCACTTCCACTTTCTCAATCGCTTCCTCAATTTCATGGACTTTGACCACGGGCTTGAAACTTCTCACCTTGAATGATTGCAAAGCGACGAACACCGCTTTGATATTGGCGATCTTGTTGTTGGTCTTACCAAGCATTTTGGCGCTGGCGTTCGGCACGCCGGCCAATTCCAAAACGCTCCGCACCACACTACCGGCAATAATTCCGGAACCCTTCGGCGCCGGTTTCAACATCACTTTGGCCGCCTTGAATTTGGCCTCCACGCGATGTGGCAAAGTCTCCTTGATGAGCGGCACATGGATGATATTTTTTCGGGCGTTATTCACCGCTTTTTCCACGGCGATTTGCACATCTTTTCCTTTTTGCAAACCGTAGCCGACCCGGCCACGACGATCGCCGATCAAAACGCAGGCGCGAAAACTCAATTGCTTTCCACCTTTCGTTACCCGAGTAACCCTCGCCAAATCAACAATATATTGATCAAATTCCGGCCTTTCTTTGGCCGCTCGCGGTTTTCCTCTTTTTTTATTACCCTTGTCCATAGTCATTCTTTATTAATTTCGTATCGCATAGTCTGTCATTCCCGCGAAGGCGGGAATCCAGCCCAAGCTCTCGTTCGTCTTATTTTCTGGATTCCCGCCTTCGCGGGAATGACAAACGAGTATATTAAATTAGAATTTCAAGCCACCGGCGCGCGCTCCTTCGGCCACGGCACTGATTCGACCGTGATATTTGTAGCTTGATCGGTCAAACACCGCTTCCGCTATCTTTTTTTCCAACGCCATTTCCGCCAATTTCCTGCCGGTAATGTAAGACAGCGCGACTTTTCCTTTTCTCTCGCCGACATCGTCTAATTTCACTTTGGACAAAGTCTTGCTGTGCAAGCTCAAAATGGTTTTGCCGGCAGTGTCGTCAATCAATTGAACAAAAACTCCATAGAGACTGCGCGCCACATTCAGACGCGGTTTCAAGGCGGTGCCGCTAACGCGGGCGCGAACGCGGGCGCGACGGCGGAGACGATTGATTTGCAGTAATTTCGCTTTGTCCATATTTTTTGAAAATTATTAAGCGCCTTTGGCCGCGGTTTTGCCGGCCTTGCGTCTCACAATTTCGGCCAGATATTTAATGCCCTTGCCTTTATACGGCTCCGGCGGACGCACTTTCCTTAATTTGGCGGCGGTATCGCCAAGCAATTCTTTGTCAAAACCGGCCAATCTGATAACATTTTTCTCCACTTCGCCTTTCACGCCCGGGGGAAGCTTGAAAATTACCGGATGGGAATAACCCACTTCCAAACGCAAATCAGATCCGGCCATGGCCACTTTGTAGCCGACACCGTTGATTTCCAATTCTTTTTTGAAACCTTGAGTGACGCCCACAATCATATTTTTGATATGAGCGACGGCCGTGCCCCAGATTGAACGGGAATATTTCACTTCTTTTTCCACCACGTCAACGGCGACCGTGTCATTTTCCACTTTCACTTTGGCGACCCGATTCAGCTTCTTCGTCAATTCCCCTTTCGGGCCTTTGACGGAAACGATATTTTCCGAACTGACCGAAACCGTTACTCCGGCCGGAATGGCGATGATTTGTTTTCCAATACGACTCATATTGATATTTTTAACTATGACTCATCATTAAAACACCGAACAAATTATCTCTCCGCCAATCCCCAGTTTTTTCGCTTCCTTGCCGGTCATCATTCCCCGAGAAGTGGAAACAATCGCGATTCCATAGCCGTTCACGACCGTTGGCAATTCCGTCGCGGACCGGTACATTCGGTGACCGGGCTTGCTTTCTCTTTTCACGGACTGAATGGCGGGCATTTTTCCGTTATATTTCAATTCCAATGACAACACCACCGGACTTCCTTCAATCCTTTCCGCCTTATTCAAATAACCCTCGCGGCACAAAATTTCCGCCACCGCCAACTTGACCTTGGAAAAAGGCAAAACCGCCTGGCGCTTCTTGGCCATTTGCGCGTTTCTGATTCTGGTTAGCATGTCCGCGATAGTATCCGTCATCATAATGTAAGAATGTTATTGTTAGCTTTTTGGTGGTTTTAAGATTATTTACCAGCTTGATTTCCTGACACCCGGCAACATCCCCTCATTCGCCAATTCCCGGAAACAGATGCGACACAGGTTGAATTTGCGCATAAACCCGCGTTTGCGTCCGCATTTCCAGCATCTTCTCACTATTCGAGTGGAAAATTTCGGCTTTCGGCTTGAGGCGGCGATTTGTGATTGTGTAGCCATAGTTGGTATATAGTGGAATCTTATTTAGTTTTTTTAAAAGGAAAACCCAATTTTTTCAGGAGCGCGAAGCCTTCGTCGCGACTCGCGGCGCTCGTGGACACGGTGATCTCGATTCCGTGAACTATATCCGTAGCTTCCACGCCGGCGATTTCCGGAAAAGCCAAATGCTCTTTGAACCCGAAAGTGTAATTGCCCTGTTTGTCAAAACTTTTCGTCTCTAGCCCCCGAAAATCGCGCACTCGCGGCAGAGTAAGGGTTATCAGCCTGTCCAAAAAATCATACATCCGCTCGCCCCGCAAAGTCACGGAAGCGCCGATCACCATTCCTTCTCTGATTTTGAAGTTGGAAATTGATTTTTTTGATTTATTTCTCATCGGCTTCTGTCCGGAGATGGCCTTGAGTGTTTTTTCCACGCTCTCAATGTATTTTTCTTCCTTGGCATGGCGGCCGAAACCCACATTCAAAACCACCTTCGCCACCTTCGGCACTTGCATTATATTCCGGTATCCCAGTTCGCTTTGAAGCGCGGGGACCACCGTTTCCCGGTAAAATGTCTGTAATCTTGATGCCATAGGAACTTAAATTTGAGATAAACGATTAAAGTAATTGGCCAGTTTTTTTGGAAATTCTCTTCTTTTCTCCGCCTTCCGATTTATATCCCACCCGAGTGGTTTTCTCGGTGGCCGGATCAATCAAAGCCACTTTGCTGATATCCATCGGCGTCGGCAATTCTATGACTTGACCTTTTTCACCCCGTTTTTGGGCGCGCATGTGCTTCTTCAATTTATTAACTCCCTCCACCACCACAAAATATCTTTCTTTCTTCTTATCAAAAATAACCTGGGTAACCTTGCCGGTCTTGGCACGGTCTTTCCCCGATAAAACCTTTACATTGTCGCCAGTCTTAATCTTCATATTTATTGCTTAGGTGGTAAGGTGTTTAGGTGGTTAGGTGGTAAAGTGGTAAGGTGTTTAGGTGTTTAGGTGGTAAGGTGTTTAGTTGTTATAAAACTTCCGGAGCCAGTGAAATGATTTTTTGAAAACCGGCCGCGCGCAATTCTCTTGCCACCGGCCCGAAAATGCGCGAACCTTTCGGATCTTTGTTTTTTTGATCAATAATCACGGCGGCGTTATCATCAAACCGGATATAGGTTCCGTCTTTGCGACGGGTTTCCTTTCTCTGCCGGACAATGACGGCATGCACCACCTCGCCTTTTTTCACGAGACCGCGTGGCGCGGCTTCCTTGACCGAACAAGTGATGATGTCGCCGATCCGGCTGAATCTTTTTTTATAACCGCCAAGAACGCGGATGCACATCAATTTTTTGGCGCCGCTGTTATCGGCCACGGCCAGCATGCTGCGATGTTGAATCATACGATTAACTTAACTTTTTTATTACTCTAACCAAACGCCATTTTTTGGTTTTGCTGATCGGCCGGCATTCGGCGAACACCACTGTTTCTCCGGCTTTGGCAGTCATCAATTCATCATGCACCGCGTATTTTCGGAAAGTAAGATACTGCTTGCGGTATTTGGGATGAGTTTTGATCGTCTTCACTTTGACATGAATGGTTTTGTCTTTCGGCGCGCCGACAACAATGCCTTCAAATTGGCGGTGGGGCTGATTTTCAGCTGTCGCCGGAGCGGCATTTTCCATTACGGCCGGTTTTTTTGTGCTCTTCACTGCCATACGCGATTAGTTTAATGATTTTCTTTTTTTATTGATGGTGGTTAAAACCTGGGCGATATCCTTGCGAGTCTCGCGAATTTTGCGCACGGTCTTCAATTGCTTCTCGCTCACTTTGGCGCGCATTTCACGAAGCGAATTTCGGAGGCCGGCCAAAATTTTATGGAGTTCGCTCGCCGATTGATTTTCCAGTTCCTTTATTTCCATACTATAATAATTGAAAATCTTTTAATCCTTCTTGATGAATCTGGCTTTCAACGGCAATTTGTGAGAGGCCAAAGTAAGAGCCTCCTTCGCTTTGTCTTCCGGAATACCTTCCATTTCAAACAATACTGTTCCGGGTTTGATGGTGCTGACGAAATGATCAGGTGAGCCTTTTCCACCGCCCATCGGCAATTCATTGCCCTTGCGCGTCACCGGTCGGTCGGGGAACACTCTAATCCAAATTTTTCCACCTCTTTTCACATAGCGGGTCATGACGCGACGCGCCGCTTCAATCTGGCGCGAGGTTACCCAGGCGTGATCCATAGACTTCAAGGCGAAACTGCCGAAAGCGATGGTGACGAGTCTCGTCGCCACGCCTTTGTTGTTGCGTCGCGGCTTGTGCCACTTGCGGTGTTTTAATTTTTTTGGTAGCAACATACTGTCTATTTATTTTTTTTCTTCTCGGCCGTCTCGGCGGACTCGCTTAATTTATCCACTTTACTGAAAGATTCACCTTTATAAATCCAAACCTTGACCCCGATCGCTCCATACATTGTTCGGGCGATGGCGTAGGCGTAATCAACATTGCTCCGCATGGTGATCAAAGGAATTTTTCCCTGCGATAATTTCTCGCGGCGGGCGATTTCCACTCCGTTCAGTCGGCCGGACATGCCGATTTTCACTCCCTGCGCTCCGGCTTTCATCACTCTTTCAATGTGTTGCTTAATCACGCGACGATAAGCCATGCGCGCTTCCGTGTCTTTGACCACGCTCTCGGCAACGATTCGCGCGGACAACGACGGCGCGGACACTTCTTGGATATTCAACTTGACTTTAAGGGACATCTTCAAAAATTTCCTTTCAATCTCCTTGCGGACGCCGTCCAAACCCTGACCGCCGCGGCCGATAATCACGCCCGGCTTTCCGGCGAAAATCGTGATAGTCAAATTCTTGGCGCCTCGTTCAAAAATAACACAATCAATGGCCGCATCCTTGAATTTCTTGCTGATATGATCGCGGATTTTCACATCCTGGCTGACATTTTTGGCGTAGTTCTGCCGGGAAGAAACCCAGCGCGAATCCCAAGGAAACAAGATCGGCATTCTGTAAATTTTCGGATGTACCTTATGTCCCATATTATAAATTCGTAAAATCTATTTAACTTCCGGTTTATCCTTGGCTTCGCCTTCCAAAACAACGGTGATATGCGCGGTTCGTTTGCGAATCGGCGTGGCCCGACCCATGGCGCGCGGCATCCAGCGGTATTGAATCGCGCCGCCGTCGACAAAAGCGGTTTTTATCACCAAAGTATCGGCCGCCATATCATGATTATGCTTGGCGTTCGCGATCGCCGATTTAATCAATTTGGCGAGCGGTTTGGCCGCGTCTTTTTGGGAAAAATAAAGCTGATCAATCGCCTCCTCGGCTTTCAATCCGCGCACACTGTCCACCACCAAGCGCATTTTGCGCGGGCTCATTTTCAGGCTTCTTAATTGGGCTTTTGTTTCTAATTTCATAATATATTGGCTTCGGTGATCAAGTTATTTCTTTGGTTTGGCCGGAGCCGGGGTGGCGGCCGGAGCGGCGGCGCCTTCTTTGCTCTGTTCCTTGGCCATCTTGCCGCCATGGCTCACGAATTTGCGCGTCGGCGAAAATTCCCCGAGCTTGTGCCCGACCATGTTCTCTTCCACGAAAACCGGAAGAAAATTTTTGCCATTGTGAACGGCGAATGTCATACCAACCATGTCCGGAGTAATGGTGGAAGGCCGTGACCAAGTTTTGATCGGTTTTCGGTCTCCGGTCGCCTTGGCTTCGTTGACTTTTTTCAGCAACTTCTCATTCACGAATGGACCTTTTTTCAAACTTCTTGACATACTAATCAATTTTTAATTCGTAACTGTTCATTTACTCTTTATTATTTTTTCTTCTCTTCAAAATAAACTTATTACTGGCTTTGTCTCTTTTTCTAGTTTTAACGCCCATCGCCGGCTTGCCCCATAAAGTTTTCGGACCGCGTTTCAAGCCGATCGGGTTATGACCCTCACCACCACCATGCGGATGGTCAACCGGGTTCATCGCCTTGCCGGTAACGGCCGGTCTCCAGCCTTTCCGGCGCTTGCGGCCGGCAGTGCCCAATCTTATCAATTTATAATCCGGATTCCCGATCGCTCCCAAAGAAGCGCGACAGTCAATCATCACCAATCTTACTTCTCCGGACGGTAATTTCAATTGGGCATATTCGCCTTCAATCGTTTGGATTTGCGCTCCGTTGCCCGCGCCACGCACCAATTTTCCGCCCGTTCCCGGCAACAATTCAACATTATGAATGAACATTCCGACCGGAATATGCTTGATCGGCATTCGCGATCCGGTGATCGGCTCAATCGCCTTCATTGACGACAAAATCTTATCTCCGACCTTCAGCCCGGCCGGCGCTAAAATATATGATTTGACTCCATTTTCATATTCAATCAAAGCGACGCGCGGTCCGCGATTCGGATCATATTCAATTTGTCGGACAGTGGCCGGAACATCCAAAATTTCCTGACGAAAATCCACCATGCGGTACAATCTTTTCACTCCGCCGCCGCGATGGCGAACAGTGATCTTGCCGCTGTTGTTGCGACCGGCGTTTTCCTTGAACGATCGCAAAAGCGATTTGGTCGGGTTCATGGTCGTCACATCCGAAAAATCCTGCACACTGGCCTTGCGTCTTCCGGGAGTGGTTGGTCGATAAATTTTTATTGGCATAAATTTATTCTTTTCAATATCCGGATTTTAGACTCCTTCATGAACACTGATGGTTGAACCTTTTGGCAATCTGATTATCGCTTTTTTGAAATTTTTTCTTTGTCCGGAACGGCGACCGAATCGAGCCGGCTTTCCGAGCATGTTGATTACCCGAACCGACACCGGCTTAACTCCGTAAATGAGCTCAATCGCTTTTTTGATCTCGGTCTTCGTGGCTTTCGGTTTTACGATAAAACCGTATGTTCCTTTGGACTCGCCCATGGCGGATTTTTCGCTGACGAGCGTGCGCTCCAGAACCCGATAAGCCAAACCTTTGTTCGTCTGTCCGCTTTTCAAATCAAGGATTTTTGATTCAGTACTCATCACTTCTTTGCTCGAAGATTTTTCCTCTCCCGCCGCCTTCAACACGCTCTTCTTGGCGTTTTTGACCGCAACCGAAACGCCGGCGCCGGATCCGGATTTATTTTTTTTGAATTTATCAAACAGGCTCATATCAACAAATTATTTAAGTCTACTCGCGAGTGCCTTGATTCCGGCCTCGGTGGTGACCACAAACTGATTATCAAGCAAGTCCATCACATTGGCGTCCTGTGTTCTTAAAATTTTCGTTTTGGACAAATTTTTGACGGCGCGCACGACGTTATCGTTTTTTTCCGGGGACAGAATCAAAGTGGTGCGACCGAAACCGGGCAATTTTCCCATCACTTCGGCCATTTGCTTGGTCTTGCCGGTCGTCGGCAAATTTTCCAAAACTACGAGTTTGCCATCCCGGGTTTTGTCGCTGAGACACATCTTCACGGCCAAAACCGCCATCTTTTTGTTAATTTTTTGAGAATAATTGCGGATCGACATCGGACCAAAGGTAACACCGCCGCCTTTCCAAATCGGCGAACGGATGGAACCGTGACGGGCGCGTCCGGTGCCTTTTTGTTTCCATGGTTTTTTGCCACCGCCGCTTACTTCGGAACGGTCTTTGCTATCAGCCCATGGAATCCGTTGATTGGCGGTTAACGCGACATAAACCTGGTGCACCAAATCTTTCTTCGCTTTAACACCGAAAACGGCGTCAGTCAATTCAATGTCGCTCTTAAATTCGCCGCTCGCGTTATATAATTTCACTTTTGCCATAAAAAAATTGATTAGTTTGCCTCGCCGACCACGACCGGAGCACTCGCCTCCGCTTTCAACTCTTCCGCCGGTTCTACGGTAATAGCATTTTCCACCGGCATTTCCACTTGAATATCGCCTTTGGCGGCGTAGACAAAAACCAAACTGTTTCGGCTACCGGGCAACGCGCCCTTGATCAAAAGTTCGTTTTTTTCCGCGTCAACTTCCACGATTTCCAAATTTTTGACGGTCACTTGATCATCTCCCATGTGTCCGCCCATGCGCATATTCTTGAAAACTCTTTGCACACCACCGGCGCCGATACTGCCGGGCATTCTTAAATTGTCTTTATGACCGTGGCTGGCCGGACCGCCCTTAAAACCGTGGCGACGCACCACTCCCTGAAAACCTTTCCCTTTGGAAATGCCGGTCACTTGAACAGTATCGCCCGGAGCGAAAATTTTGACGGAAAATGAATCACCTTTTTTGATTTCCAATTTTTCCGCGCCGGTATTTATTTCCTTCAAATAACGGACGGTACAGCCGGCGGAGGTGGTGATACCTTTCAAATGTCCTTGCTCGGCTTGACTCAATCGGAATAATTTTTGATTGTCAAAACCGATTTGAATGGCCTGCGACCCTTCCGCGATGGCGCGCACCTGCGTAACAATGCAAGGACCGGCCTGGACGCGAGTAACCGGCACGACCGTGCCGTTATCCCTAAACACCTGGGTCATGTTGATTTTTTTTCCTAAAATGAATTTCATATTGGCCATTACTTAATATGGAAACACGGGAATATCGGCCTGTAAAAAAACTAGAAGGAATCGGCAATTTAATAATCAACATGATTAAAAATTTACGCTTCCTTCTAGCCTTGAATCACCTGTAAACAGGAAATTTTGGCTAATTTTGCTGTATTTTATAACTTCCTCACTACGCGACCTGTCTCTTTTTCAGAGGTTTTTCCTTGATGTCTTAACCAAGAAATCTTTTCTGTTTAGAGGTAATTCGCACTTACTGACCCATAACAGGGCTAGTTTAGACTAAACTTATTGGATTGTCAAGATAGTTATCCTCTTTTTGAACATCCTTATAAAAACGTAACGATACACGACACACGCAACACGACATACCGATTCCGTCATGTATCATGTTGCGTGTGTCGTGCATCGTATTTAGATGTATCGTACCAACCAACGGCTAGATCATCTTTATTTCCACATCCACTCCGCTCGGCAGATTCAAATTCATGAGCGCGTCAATCGCTTTGGGATTGGTGTCAAGAATATCAATCAACCGTTTATGCACGCGCATTTCGTATTGTTCCTGGGCGGTTTTGTGAACGAATGTCGCTCGATTAACGCTGTATTTGATTATCTCGGTGGGCAATGGCACCGGACCGACCACTTTGCAGTTGTTTCTCTCGGCCGTATCAATGATCGTTTTGGTCGCCACATCAATGATCTTGTGATCATAAGCCTTGATTTTGATGCGAATTTTGGGACCGGTCGCGGATTCCGTCTCTTCAATCTTCGGCGCGCTGATTTTCTTAGTTGTCTTTTCAGTAGTCGTGGCCATAGTTTCCCAAAAAAATTAAAGAACAAAGCGGGGACAGGCCCGAGGCCTGTCCCCGAAGGTCTTATTAAGCAATAATTTTCGTTACCACTCCCGCTCCAACCGTGCGTCCGCCTTCGCGAATGGCGAAGCGCATTTGCTCTTCCATGGCGACCGGAACGATCAATTTGATTTTGAGATTGGAAGTGTCGCCGGGCATAACCATTTCCACGCCTTCGGCCAAAGCGACATCACCGGTTACATCGGTGGTGCGGATGTAGAATTGCGGTTTGTAGCCGTTAAAAAACGGTTTGTGGCGTCCACCTTCTTCTTTGGTAAGCGTATAAACTTCAGCCATGAATTCGGTATGAGGTTTGGCAGTACCCGGTTTGGCGAGCACCATACCGCGTTCCACTTCTTCTTTCTTGGTGCCACGGAGCAGTACGCCCGCGTTATCACCGGCGCGTCCTTCTTGCAGACTCTTGTTGAACATTTCAATGCCGGTAACCGTGGTCTTCATGGTTTCGGTGCGCATGCCGACAATTTCAATTTCCGTGCCGACGGTAATTTGACCGCGCTCAATGCGCCCGGTAACCACCGTTCCTCGACCTTCAATGGAGAAAACATCTTCAATCGGCATCAAGAAATCCTTGTCCAAATCGCGTTTCGGTTCAGGAATATATTCATCCAAAGTTTTCAATAATTCCAATACCGGTTTGGCGGCGGCTTCGTCGGAGGGATTTTCCAAAGCCTTCAAAGCGGAACCGCGGATAATCGGAGTAGTGTCGCCGGGAAATTCATATTTTTTCAATAAATCGCGCACTTCCTCTTCCACCAAATCAATCAATTCCGGATCGGAAACCTGATCAACTTTGTTCAAGAAAACGATGATATAAGGAACGCCTACTTGGTGGGCGAGCAAGATATGTTCGCGAGTTTGCGGCATCGGACCGTCGGCGGCGGAAACCACGAGAACGGCTCCATCCATCTGGGCGGCGCCGGTAATCATGTTCTTGACATAGTCGGCGTGTCCCGGACAATCCACGTGAGCGTAGTGGCGATTGGCGGTTTCGTATTCCACATGAGCGGTGGCAATGGTAATACCGCGAGTGCGGGATTCCGGCGCTTTATCCAAAGCGTCAACCTCTTTGATATCCGCGTTCATGCCGTGAGCGGCGGCCACCTTCAAAATTGAGGCGGTCAGAGTGGTCTTACCATGGTCAACATGGCCGATGGTGCCCACATTCAGGTGAGGCTTGGTGCGTTGAAATTCTGCCATACGAAATTGTATATACCGCACTACTCCGGAGTGGCCGAAATAGATTTGTTATCCAGCGATATAGATAAATAATATAAAAAATGTCTCTAATTCGGGGGGATTATAGCAAACTCGGGAAATATGTCAAGAGGCACCTCACTCCACCGGCTCCTCAAAAAATATGGGGTCTTCGCCATCTAACCGATCGCCGGTCGCGATCTCCACCTCGCCGTGATTTTCAAAAGGTATTTGGCGGATTTCTTCTTCCGGTTTGATTTCATTTTTTTCAAATCTATCCAAAAAATTGATATCGGTTCCATTATTTTCTTCCGTTGAATGATACTTATTCAGAATTTCCCCGGCGCTATGCCAATCATCTTCGGCCAAACAATTCTCGGCGAACGGATCAAAACAATCGTCTTCCATTTCTTCTTCCAAAAAAGCGCCGCGGTCTTGGTATTCGCTTTCCTCCTGCCGGCTTTTCCACAAAGCCAAATCCCCGTTGATTTTATCAATCAATTCTCTTTCGGTCAGCTCGCCGACATCCGCGCCGAAATCTCCGGAATTTTCAACCGATCCATCAATTTCCACCAGCCTTTCATATTCGTTGATGTCCACGATGGCAAAATGCCGGCCTTCGTCACGGTCGTAAACAATCAAGCCGTTACCGGTCTTTCGCGCCAAATTCAGGAGGCGATCCAGGTTCATTGGCATACTCGTGCGGTTAGATGATTATGGGGACATTATATAGATAACGGCGGTGGCGGTCAAGTTAAAACGCCACCGGCTTTGGCATCTGATTTTAATTTCTTTACCCCTTTTGAATTTTCAACCCGATGAATTTCAGTCGTAGCGCGTTCACCGAGCATATTAAAAATCAACTCAAAGTCATTCATGTGATCTCGCAAATTTTCCCGCTTTAAGCCTTTCAATTTTTTGTATTCGCTCGGTGTAACGCCAAAGGTCGCTATGGTTTGGCTTTGGGTGATGGAATTGATTGGATGATACGAAAAATACCTTCGGTGTCGGCACAATCAGTGGCATATTTTTTACCATCAGACGATTCCAAATTCAGTTGTCTACAAATTGTAGATAACTGAATTTCACTCTCATCTTTTACTCTAACTTTCATGGCTGTCCAATAAGCACTCGGCCTAGCACTGTCTGTGAGAGCCTCAACTCACAATAGCACAAAAAAAAACGCCCTGGCGGGCGTTTTTCAAATTTTTTATTAAGCTGATTCAAGTATTTTGGGCGTCAACCCAAACGCGGTTCATTTCACAATATAAATGTGACAAGAGTTTAATTGCTATTCTTCCGTTGTACTCTATAAGTTTCACAGTCTTCCGACTGAGTAACTCCAGAAAGGAGGTGATCCATCCACAGCTTCCGCTACGGATGCCTTGTTACGACTTCACCCTGATCATTGACCCTGCCTTCGTCCCCCTTACGGGAGCCTTCGGGCATTGCCAACTTTCGTGGTGTGACGGGCGGTGAGTACAAGACCCGAGAACGTATTCAACGCGCCGTGGCTGATGCGCGTTTACTAGCAAATCCAGCTTCATGTAGGCGAGTTGCAGCCTACAATCCGAACTGAGACCAGCTTTCTGGGATTAGCTCCACCTCGCGGTTTCGCTGCCCTCTGTACTGGCCATTGTATCATGCGTGTAGCCCGGGACGTAAGAGCCATGCTGATTTGACGTCATCCCCACCTTCCTCCTACTTGCGTAGGCAGTCTTGTATGTATATTTAACACACAACAGGGGTTGCGCTCGTTACCCCACTTAAGGGTACACCTCCGAATAAATTATCTCAACATTAGACTATTCCTTCACCCTTTCCAAATAAATCGGAACAAGGGGCTGGCATATTAGCAGAACTATAATTTCAGTAACTTTCGGAAGTTCCACTCTCGGCACTTAAGCCTTAGTCGTTACAGGGTCAAAGTATTTTGTATCGCAGGGTAAATACTCGACTTCCCTCGGAGTTCCTAAATTCATACTGTTATATTATATCACATGACAGTAGAAATTTGATAATCAGGTTCTCCGATATGAGCCAGATTTCTCATGTCTCTTTACAGAGACAGGCCGCGAGATGTTCACGGCACGAGCTGACGGCAACCATGCAGCACCTATCTAGCACCCTCGAAGGCGGCCATACTTTCGTACGGCTTGCAGCTAGTAGTTGAGCCCCGGTAAGGTTCGTCGCGTACCATCGAATTAAACCGCATGATCCTCTGCTTGTGCGGGTCCCCGTCTATTCCTTTGAGTTTTAGCCTTGCGGCCGTACTACC
>JBBTQT010000033.1:0-12758 GCA_038065575.1 Patescibacteria group bacterium | reverse complement strand
ATCGCTGAATTTTTTTTTGATTTCGAAAAGTTTGGAACCGCTCCCGACGATATGCAATCGGCAGTTGGATTTCAGGACGCGAAGTTCGGCAAACGCTTGCAACAAAACATCCACTCCTTTGTGGCTCTCAATCTGACCGACATAGAGCAGATTGAAATCCGCTCCGGAGCGAACGGTTTTGACTACCGGATAATCAAAGGTCAAGGGATTGCGCACGATCTCGTAGCCGGAGCCGGGAAAAAATTTTCTTTCGCGGTAAAATTGATGTAAAAATTGCGACGGAGAAATGACGATATCGGGAGAACCGAACAATTTTTTTACTATGTGGGAATAAATTTTGGTCGGCAGTCCGGTATAGCGCCAGCTTCTTTCTTTTTCCTTCAAAATCATTCCGCTCGGTTCAACCAATTGCACATCGTGAACCGTGTGAATATGGCGCAAACCCAAACTGCGGATCACTCTCGGAACCAAAAAACTCACTCCCATCAAATTGTGCGTGTGTACCGCGTCCGGCCGTTCCATCAGCAGAATTTTCTTGACTTTGCCGGCCGTGACGAAATTAAACATATCAATCGCGTGCCACAAAAAACGCGCCCCGAAATTATGCTTCTGCGAGGCGGTGTAAAAAAATAAATTAGGCGAACGAACGCGGTAAATTGTCAGCCGCTCGCGCCGTTCCACCTCCTCGCGCCCGGGAGTGGTAGTGATGATTGCCACCTCGTGACCTTGCCCGACGAGCCCGGCCACGGTTTTAATCACCACCTGCTCCGCGCCACCGCGATCATAGGGTGGATACAAATTGTTGATAATGCAAATTTTCATGCGGTAATTCTAGCCTTTTTCAGGAGATTTTTCAACCCTCCACCGTCTATCAACATGTTCCCCACATCTTATCCCAGTAAGACGGTTGAACAATCTCCTCGGGTCGGCTATTATACAAGAACTTGATTATATGGAAATATCCGGTAAGAGAATCCACAATCCCCCCAAAAAAAAAGGAATAAGTCTGGGTCTTTCCCCTAACGGGATAAGTCTGGATCTTACCTAATTCGCCTGCTCGGCGTAGCGAAGCGAAGCCGAGTAATTTTTAATTCGTAATTCCCACCCATGTCCACCATCACCGAACTGGAAAAAATTCCACCGCATAATCTGGAAGCGGAAATGTCCTTGCTGGGCTCTATTTTGATCGACAAAGATGCCATGCTGAAAATCGCGGATTTTTTGCAGCCGGAGGATTTCTACAAGCGGGCGCATACCGATATTTACGAAACCATGCAAGAGTTATATTCCAAAGGCGAGCCGATTGATATTCTCACTTTGAGCAATCGTCTGGAAGAAAAAACTCTGCTGGAACGAGTCGGCGGACGCAGTTACCTCGTGGCTCTCTCCAATGCCACCCCCACCGCTTCCCACATAAAAAATTACGCCGATATAGTCACTCGGAAAGCGACTTTACGCAAATTGATCACCTCGGCTCACGAAATCGGCCGTCTGGGTTATGATGAAGAGAGGGAAAACATGGAGGAGATTTTGGACGAAGCCCAAAAGCACATCTACGGCATCACCGAACGCCATATCAAACAGGTATTTACCCCGATTCGTGGAATTTTGAGCGACGCTTTTGATCGGATAGACGAACTGCACCGCGAAAAAGGCAAACTGAAAGGCATCGCCACCGGTTTCAAACAATTGGATAATTTGCTGGCCGGCCTGCAAAAATCCGATCTGATTATTTTGGCGGCCAGGCCGTCAGTCGGCAAGACCTCATTTGCCTTGGACATCGCCAGAAATGTGGCGGTGCGCGAAAAAGTGCCGGTCGGAATTTTTTCTTTGGAAATGAGCAAGGAACAATTCGTGGACAGAATGTTATGCGCCGAAGCCGGCGTAGACCTCTGGAAAATGCGCACCGGCAACCTCTCCGACAAACCGGACAGCGATGATTTCCCACGCATCGGACACGCCATGGGAGTGCTTTCCGAATCGCCGATTTATATTGATGATTTCCCCGGCAACAATGTCATGCAAATTCGCACTAAAGCCCGAAGATTGAAGATGGAGCATGGTTTGGGGCTGATTATCATTGACTACATGCAACTGATGGAATCGCACAACAACAAACACAGCGAAAATCGGGTACAGGAAGTGGCGGAAATGAGCCGAAATCTGAAAGCGATCGCGCGCGAATTGAATGTGCCGGTACTGGCGTTGTCCCAGCTCTCGCGGGCGGTAGAGCAAACCAAACCGGCCATTCCGAAGTTGGCACATCTGCGCGAATCTGGTAGTATAGAGCAGGATGCCGATGTGGTATTATTCATTTATCGCAAAGCGGCCGATAGAAACTACCGAATTGAGGACATCCCGCCGGACGAACGCTATTTGGCGGAAATTCACATCGCCAAACACCGCAACGGTCCAACCGGTATGGCCAAAGTTTTTTTTGACGAAACTCGCGCCAGCTTTCGCAATTTGGAAACCCAATTTACCGCTCCGTCCGCCCCACCGCCCGCGCCCCGTCCCGCCGCCCCCCACGCCCCCCGCGTGCCGACGTTTTAGACATGGATCATGGAACATTGAACAAAATTTGTAATTCGCCTAAATGGCATTGTCGCCAAAATGGGGAAATGTCATTCCCGCGCAGGCGGGAATCCAGAAATAGTACAACCTAACCAAATCCGCTAGATTCCCGCCTTCGCGGGAATGACAAAAAATGACACCCGGCGACAGCCCCAAAATTCGTAATTCGTAATTTTTAATTCGTAATTGCCAACCCTATGTTCAACAAACTGAAACAGTTCAAAGACTTGCGCGATCAAGCCAAGGAATTGCAGGGAAAACTGGCGCTGGAATCGGTAACCGTACGCGCCGCCGGCGATAAGGTCGTGCTTACTATGGACGGAAACCTGCAAATGACCGCGCTCGCCATTGACGATGAACTGCTCTCGCCGGACAAAAAAAACAAACTTCAAGAAGCGATTAAAGAAGCCCATGCCGATGCGATGAAAAAAATGCAAAGAATAATGGCCGTGAAAATGAAGGAAATGGGCGGACTGCCGAATATCCCGGGATTGAATTGATATGAGCTTCGTTCAACCGATTGAAACATTGATAAACGGTTTTTGCCGTTTACCCTCGGTCGGCCGCCGCACGGCGGAACGGTTTGTTTATCATCTCTTGAAATCCGGAAAAAAAGATGTCGCCGAATTGACGCTCGCTCTCAAAAATCTGATTGAAAAAGTGAAAAGCTGCGAAACCTGTTGGGATTTCTCGGACACCAACCCCTGCCGAATTTGCGCCAATCAGGATCGGGACGCGAGCCTTGTCTGCGTAGTGGCGGAAACTCAGGACTTGCGGGCGATTGAAAAAACCGGACTTTATCGCGGCCGCTACCATATTTTGCGCGGCACGATCAATGTTGAAGACGAAAATACTTTGAATTCTCTGAAAATCAAGGAATTGTTGCAAAGATTGTCGCCGGGGAGCGTCAAAGAAATCATTTTGGCTCTCAACCCGGATTTGCGCGGAGAAACGACGATGATGTTTTTAGAAAAAAAAATCAGGGGAATATCCTCTGAATTGATTATCTCCCGACTGGCGCGCGGTTTGCCGATGGGGAGCGATTTGCAATATGCCGATGAGATAACGCTCGGAAGCGCTCTCAAACATCGCAATAAAATCTAGCGTCGCGCGAATGATGTGCGACCGGCCGGGTGCGCGTGTTGGGGGCGTTTGATATGCGCTCCCGGCCGATCTTCTCCTTGACTACCAGGCGGTGTTGCTGTCCCTGGCCAGCGTAGGATCGTCGACGGTCGTTGGCCTGTCGATGGCGACTTCCAGGCGGGCCGTCAACCGCCTGAACTGTTGGCCTTGGGGGACTTCATCTGTCTCCCAGCCATCGTGTGCCTTGTGAGACTGTCGAAATTCCTCGATCATCCGCCGAGCCATCTCGGCCTCGGCACGGCTCCATGAGATCTGGAGCATCTCCTCCCGCGTTGCGGTTTGTACGATCCTCATTCCCTCCTCCCCTGCCCCCCATTTATTTTCTTTTCAAAAAAAACAAATGGCGAGAGAGAAACGGACAGAAAAATTTATCACGAAATATCACTCTTGTCAATATCAAAAATCCGCCGATTTGGCGGATTTCCAATTTGCTTATTTTATCGCCCCGACTTTTATTTTGGTAAATGGCTGACGATGCCCGATTACTCTTCGATAACGGGTTTTTCTCTTGTATTTAACGACCCGAATTTTGTCGGCTTTGCCCTGTTCCAAAACTTCGGCTTCAACCGCGACACCATCAAGGTAAGGATGACCAACAGCCACTCCCGCTCCATCGTCATTCGCGGTCAATAACACCTTGTCAAATACCATTGCCTTGCCCGCTTCCACGGCTAATTTTTCAATTTTCAAAGTATCACCGGTTTTTACCAGATACTGTTTGCCACCGGTCTGAATAACTGCGAACATATACACTAATTATGGATAAATAAGAATGGGGCTATTATACCCTCCTGCCGACAGAAAGTCAAGACCGACTATGGTCGTACCGTCAAGACATCTCCGATCTTAAGTCCGCGCGCCGTCGCCCACCCGGCCGGCAACTCCAGAACCACATTAGCATTGACCCGAGGATAATAGCGACGCAACTGCTCCTCGGGCGCCGAATCAAGCGGTAAATTCGGGGCGATGTCCACCACTCGGCCGTTATCAAACCAGATAATGTCAATCGGAAACTTCTTATCGCGCATCACAAATCCTTCTTTGCGGGAAAATGGAAACAAAAACAACATACCATCATAAGGAGCGATTGAATCGCGTCCGCCCAAGCCTTTCTTGTGTTGGTAAAGCGTTTTCGCGACCAGCACATTCAAAGTCTGTCCCTTCAAACCGATCTCCGTCGTACTCCAATGATACCTCCAAAATTGCAGAAAGATGGCCGCGACTATGAAAACCGCCGCGAATACCTTAATGCGATTGCTCACTTTTATTTTGGAGTAAGACATAAACGCAAAATTAAAAATTTTCAATTCTTAATTTTCAATTTCTAAACAATTCTCAATTTAACAATGTGACAATTTAGCCATTTAGCACCGTCTACCTCAACAACCGATGGATGTCGCCTAACTTGGCTCCTCGCGATGGCGTGCTATTTATCGGTTTTATTCTTCGTCATCCAGGCGCCAACCACCGCCATCACTACTAATAATACCATGAATGCGATCAATTTATAAGCGCTGTGGAGAAAAAGCGCGGAGACGCCAAAGACGAGCGAAATTGTATAAAACAGCGCCACGGTCTGACGGTGGTGAAGACCGGAGCCGATTAACCGGTAATGAAGATGTTCGTCGTCTCCCACAAAAATTGATTTTTTATTCTTGATTCTCATAATGATAACGCGTAGAACATCCAGCGCCGGTATGCCCATGACAAGGAGAGTGGTGGCTACCTTGCCACCGGAGATAATCGCCAAAACTCCGAGGATGTAACCGGTGATGAGACTGCCCCCCTGCCCCAGGAAAATTTTAGCCGGATGCCAATTCCAAACCAGGAATCCGAGACAGGCGCCGGCAAAAATAATGGCGGTAAGCGCCACTTCCGGCTGATACCACTGTGGCTGACGGCTCAAAAAATAAATGATAATCGCGCCGATCCCGACGATGCCGGTGACCAGACCATCCAGTCCGTCCAAAAATTTAGTGGTGAACATCATCCCCATCAGCCAAAGAAAGACAATCGTGTCGGCGATCACAAACCAGTTGCCGAGGCCGTCAATGCTGATTTTATACCCGGATAAATCCAAAACTCCGCCGACCGGATTGGTAAATTGATGCGGACCGACGCCAAATCCGATGATCGTCAAGGCGGCGATAATCGGAAAAATCAGCTGATATCTGGCTTTCAAATTAAACTTATCATCCAACATTCCACCAATCATCAAAATCAGACTGCCGATGAATAATCCGACCAATTGTTTTTTGGCAATGTCATAGCCGAAAATATGCGTGCTCGTGACTGCAATTCCCAAACTGACAAAAAAACTGATGAATATCACCCAACCGCCACCCAGGGGCACCGGCTTTTTGTGAATTTTACGCTCCGCCGTCTTCGGACGATCAATGACGCCGAGCCGCCTCATGACGATGTGAACAACCGGAGTCACCAAGATAGCCAAGATGAAAGTGGTGAAGAAATAGGCGAAATACATAGTGGTGGAATTTAGAATTACTTAAGACCGCAGACTTATTCTTTACGAATTACACAGTCGTAGTTGCCGGATTATAGCGGATTCCCATCAAATTGACAATACCCCGAAAACCGAGACCATGGGATTTCATGAGTCCGCCATTCTTATTTTCATCCTAGCACTTGCCCTAACCTCCCTTGCATGCATATACTCTCCCCGACTAGTAGTATTCCATTTTGGCATATTACATTTTGGAATATATCATACTAATACTTAAAGAAAACATATGGATAAAACTATATATTCTCAGGATCACAAAAAATTTGTAAGCAAATTGAAACAGGCTAGAATTGAGACAGGTATTGACCAAAAAAAAGCTGCCAGTTTATTGGGGATGACCCAATCTTATATTTCTAAAGTTGAATCTGGACAAAGAAGAGTTGATGTCGTTCAAATGAAAAACTTTGCAAAAATTTATAAAAAATCTTTAAATTATTTTATTAACTAATTTTGTGGGTACAGAAAAAAAAGAACAAGTAATAAAAAGAATTGTGAGATTATTTAATAAAAATGTTAAAGGAAAAAAGCCAAACACATCTTCTTCAAATTTAGGGCATGACGGTAAAGCTGGCCATTGGTTAGAAAATCAAATGCGTATTACTCATAATGCTAATAATGCTCCGGATCTTTGGGGGTTTGAAATGAAAAATCATACCACATCAAAGACTACATTCGGGGATTGGTCTGCAGATTATTATATATTTAAAGATCAAAAATATTTCCTTAAAAATAAAGGAACAAAAAATAGAGATAAATTCATGGAAATTTTTGGCGCGCCAAATTCAAAAAGAAATAATAGGTATGCATGGTCTGGCAAGCCAACCCCAAAAATTGGTTCATATAATGAGTTTGGACAGAAACTTATTATAGACAAGCAAAATAACATTATAGCTGTCTATTCTTTTAAGTCGGACAAGAGAAAAAATAAGAAAAAAATAATTCCTCTTACTATGAGAAAAGATGACTTGATTTTGGCAAAATGGCGTGCGCAAATAATAGCATTAAAAGTTGAGAACAAATTCAATAAATCAGGATGGTTCAAATGTATTGAAAATACAAAAACCGGTGTTTATTCCCATATAGTTTTTGGTGGTCCTATAAATTTTAAATCTTGGATAAATGGCGTCAAAAAAGGTTTCATATTTTTTGATAGTGGTATGCATGTCGGCAACAACAGACCATACTCTAATTGGAGAGCAAATAATAAATATTGGGATTCCTTGGTTATTGGAAAATATTAAATTTACACTGACATATTTTTTTCAAGTACTTTCCTGACGCTAAATTTCTTAATTTTTTCTATATCAACCTTTTCTAATTTTTCTGGTGATACTTTTTTTAATTGTAGTAAAGCTGTTGCAACTTCGCGCGCCAGCGCTTTAATCACCGGTACGGCAACACTATTACCGAATTGTTTATATGCTTGCGCGTCGCTGACAGGTATTTTGTACGAATCATCATACCCTTGCAGTCGGGCTGCTTCTCTAGGAGTAAGTTTTCTTGGATTTTTGCCTTTTTGTTCAATCAAAATTTCTGACCCATCTTTATAATATCGCGCGGATATTGTACTAGTATACTCTGAATTTTCATTAAACATAGAATAACCAAAGCCATTCCCTTTTTCTCTATGTTCTTTTTTTCTTCTTTGATGTCCTTTCCACAATTTATCGGATAGCGTGTATTTAGGATCAACATTCTTTTCAAGGATGTCTCCTAAACGAGTTTTTTTATTTAAAAGTTCAGGGAAGGAAAAATTAGTTTTTCCTAAAAATCCTATTATATAAATGCGTTCTCTATTTTGAGGAACGCCAAAATCTTTGGCGTTAAGAACTTTTGAATAAACTTCATACCCAAGTTGTTCAAGTACATTTTTTACCGTTTCAAAGGTTTTACCGTTATCATGGCTTTTAAATCTTTTAACATTTTCTAAAAAAACAACTTTTGGTCTGTTGTGCTCTAATATTTTAGCAATATCAAAAAATAATGTACCTCTTGTATCCGCAAGCCCAAGTTTTTTACCAGCTTGTGAAAACGGTTGACATGGAAAGCCGGCCAGCAATATATCAAAGGGTGGTATTTCATCAGGTTTAAGTTTTGTTATGTCACCAAACGGAATGTCATTGAAATTTGTGCAGTATGTTTTTTGTGCTTGTTCGTCCCATTCGGAGCTGAAAACGGATTTTGCTCCAATACTTTCAAATCCCAATCTAATACCTCCTATGCCAGCAAAAAGATCTATCATTCTAAGAATGTTTTTTCCATTTCTAAAATTACATTCATTTAAATTTCTAACTATTTGCACTACTATACCTCTAATTTCAACTTCTTTCCTAAAAAAAGGAAGCATACCTTGATTTCTCGGTTCAAGACGAAACCCCTTCTTTTCGCGGTATAGTTTTTTTAATGTTGCTTCATTGTCGTCAATTATAGCCACAACAGTTTGTCCGTCTTCTGCGACAGATTGTTTTCTTATAACTACTATATCATTTTCTAGTATCCCATCCTCAACCATACTGTTGCCAATAACGCGGAGAGCATAATAGTCTTTCGGATTTTTAATATTTGGATTAACAATAGATATCGTTTCTTGGATATTTTCAATCGCTTCAATTGGTTGCCCTGCGGCAATTGTACCTACAATCGAGATTTTAATAGCAGCTTCTTTTTCTGTAATTTCAATTCCACGTACTGAGTTATTTTTTTTAATGAATCCTTTTTCTACTAATTCCATTATATGCTCATGTACCGTACCAACTGCACGTTTAAAATGTTTGGCGGTCTCCTCAATGGTTGGGGATATTCCACGTTTATTTATATAAGAAGTTATAAAATCCAGAACCTCTTTTTGTTTTTTAGTTTGTGTAGACATACTGTTGATAATTTTGTTAGTTAACACTTGATTGATTTTAATGCGGCAATATAATCATATTATACCCGAAAATTTTCCGAAAATCAAAGGCTGGCTATCCACTTTATCTTGGTCTGTCGCCAAATTTGCCGGATCCCCACACCTTCGCGGAAATGACAAAAATTGACACTCGGCAACAGCCCCGCGTCATTCCTAATTCGTAATTCCGTCACCCCCGTTCCACTCGAATCTCCGCCCCCTCCCCAATCACGACGGTATCCCGCCTTTGCAACTTTCCCCCGAGCACCAATTCCGCCAATTTATTTTCTACTTTGTCTTGAATGGCGCGACGCATCGGGCGAGCGCCAAAATCCGGATCAAAACCGATTTTAGCCAGAGCTTCAAGCGCGCCGTCTTCCACGCGCAATGATACCCCTCGGACGAGCAAATCCTTGCCGACGCCTTTCAACATGAAGCCGGCAATTTGCTTGATTTCCTCCCGATTAAGCGGCCGAAACAACACTACGCCGTCAAAACGATTCAAAAATTCCGGTCGATAGTATTGGCGCAATTCTTCTCTCATTAAATGTTCCTTGATTACACTCAATTCCACGCCTTTCTTCAATTGATCCTGAACAAAGGCGGTACCGGCGTTGGAGGTCGCAATAATAATCGTATTGGTGAAATCTATCACTCGCCCCACGCTGTCGGTCAAACGAGCGTCGTCAAACACCTGCAAAAACAAATTCAGAATATCCGGATCGGCTTTTTCCAACTCGTCCAGCAAAACAAGCGAAAAGGGATTTTGGCGCACCGCTTCGGTAAGTAGACCGGTTCCCTGCTGACCGGGCTGGCCGATCAAACGGTAAATGCCACTTTTGTCCTGATATTCGCTCATATCCACGCGAATCATGCGATTTTCTCCGCCAAAATAAACCTCGGCAATGGTTTTGGCCAATTCGGTTTTACCGACGCCGGTCGGCCCCAGGAAAAGAAAATTGGCGATCGGGCGATTATCCGAGCGGATTTCGGCGCGAGCGCGACGCAATGAACCGGCCACCGCCGTCACCGCCTCCGCCTGACCAACCACGCGCTTATGCATTTCTTCTTCCAGTTTCATCAGTTTGGCGGATTCATCAAGCGTGATTGTAGTCGCGGGAATACCGGTCTTTTGGCCAATTATTGTCGCCACATCATCTTTGGTTACCAACTGATCTTGCCCTTTGGTCTGTCGCGTAAAACCGGCCACCTCGGACATAATCGCCATGGCGCTTTCCGGTAAATTCTGATCATGCAAAAATCTTTTGGCGAGTGAGACGCAGGACTCAATCGCGTCATAAGAAAAAAAGATATTATTCTTGAACTCCACGCCGCCCACTTTTGATTCCAATACTTGAATCGCCTGATTAACATCCATTTCTTTGATGTCCACTTTGGCGAGCACTTTCCCGACGCCGCTGTTCACGATATGACGATTATAACCATCCGGCACGGTTGTCGCCAATGTCAGAAACTTTCCCGGTCCCAGATATTCAGCCAATGTTTCGGTAACATCCATCCCCTGTCCATGAGAATCCGACACCCCGACCAATTCATTAAGATTATGGATGTATAAAATAATATTTTTGGCATGAGCGACTTCATTCATTATTTTAATCAGTCTTTCTTGCGCTCCGCTTACCGATGTGCCCGCCAGCAAAGCGGAATTGGATAATTGCACCAGCCGTTTGTCCTTAATTCTCTCCGGCACGGTTTCTTCCACCATTCTTTGGGCGATGCCCTCAATAATGCTCATTTTCCCCACTCCTCGTTCGCCGACCAAGACCACGCTTTGACGGCCACCTTCAATGATCCGAAAAATCTCATCGATTTCCTTATCTCGGGCGATACAGGGCGAGAGTCGACCAAATTTGGCGGCCATCGTCAGATCCTGGCTAAAACTATTCAGGAAAGGCGTGGCGACCGCGGTCATCGCCCGGTCCAATCCGTATTTGCTGCGCTTCGCCGCCGCTTTTCTAAACCGAAAATACTGCTCGCGCAATCGTTCGCGGATTCGCACCCATTCAATCACATTCTGCAATTTCTGGCTGTCCACATTCAAATCATAAAGAATTTCCTGCAACGGTTCGGATTGCTTGACCGCGACGAGAAGCAATTCAGTCTCGCGCACCCGACTGTCGCGCAATACTCGCGCCATTTCAAAAGCCCCGAAAATCACCTGCTGAACATCCGGAGACAATTCCGGCTCCTTGGAGCTCTGCCCGCGGGAGATCAATTCCGCGACTTTTGACTTCAATAATTTCGGCGTGATTCCGAGCCGGATGAAAATACCGCGAACATCGGTTGAGTCCAGTAGAACATAAAAAAGATCCACCGTCCCTAATTGCTCGTGCCGATGCCTCGCGGCGAATAGGAAAGATTTTTCCAAACCGACTTTGGCGGATGGAGTAAAGTTCAAAGCGATATTAATTTTGCGATTGCGCCGAGCGCGTTTAATTTCAGTCCAATCCGTGACGCTATTCTCTTCCGGGCGAGGATTGACGACATTATCCACCGGGATGATTGACTCCGGTTCGTCCGCGCTCGCGAGACTGCGATACCATAAGTAAATCATGGCGGCAATGCCGATCCAAAACATGGTTTTTTCCGTCAATCCGCCGGACAACCAAAATTTGGTGTCGAAAATCCGGCCGATGATTTTTTTTGATGATAATCCCCAAAAAAATAATCCGATCATTCCCAAACCGAATACCAGCGCGCCGGCCAGCCGGAAAATGTTCAAGACCTTGCGCGCTCGCCTTAGCCAAATATGGTATCTCGTGAGCGGTTCGCCATAATACCAAAAACGCCCTTGGGAAATCATGACCATACCCATCCCTTTGCAGGAGGCGCAAGTGAAATTATTGATCCGTCCCGTTCCTTTACAAGTCGGACAAGTGAGGATATTCAATGGATTATTTTTCGCGAAAAGCATATTTAGAACGATATTACCAGCATATAGAAAACAAAAACCGGAATAGCGAGCCACAAAGACAATAATGTCAATGCCAAGATCAGCCAGACTAAGAGCGCGATCGTCCGGCCAATCACATTGCCAAGACGCATAAAGAAACTGACCAACCTGCCCTGCCAATCGGTCTGCCCGAACATCGGCACGAAGATATTTTTGAGCCACAATCCGGGCGCGAGCAGTTCATTGCCGGAACGAAAAAAATTAAAACAATACGTGAGCGCGCGCTTCGCGCCGACGGTGTACCACCAAAATGGGAACAACAAGAAATCCAGGATAAATTCCAGAACGAGGCGTTGAAAAACAAAAAGCCAGGTCATACGATACGCGAATTAATCACACGGTGTATTTTACCACATCCGGACAAAAATAAAAAATCTCCGTGTTGGAGAAGTTTTATGTTAACCGCTAAATTATCTTTTGGCGATGGCCGTGCCGGGAGCGTTCAAAAATTCCGGCGTGCCAACCGCCACCAAATTACTTTCTTTGATTCTCTCCTTGATGCTGGAGAGTGATTGGTAGCGCGCGATTTCGGCTTCCAGCCGGCGATTTTGATTTTCCAATTCCGTAATATCATCCTCCAAAGCGGAGATGGTATAGCCCTTTGTGGACAAAGCGTTGGTCTCCGCCACGAACGAAAGACCGAAAATAACCAAGAT
>JBBTQT010000032.1:0-5650 GCA_038065575.1 Patescibacteria group bacterium | reverse complement strand
TTGGGCTTGGGATGGCGGAAAATAAAATTACGATGAGTCCGATCGCCATTCATAGCGAAATAAAAAAGAGTTTAAGCGCGGACGCCGATTGGCGCGCGCGCTACCCGGAATACAAAAAAATTTTTGTCTGGGGAGGCCGGATGGAACCGGTGAAAAATTTGCCGTGGCTCGTGGAAATGTTCGCCGTCGTGGCGCGGTTGCGGCCGGATTATCTGTTATTATTGGTGGGTGGCGGATCGCAACGCTCCTGTTTGCAAAAGAAAATAATTGATTTGAAAATTACCGAGAGCATTAAATTGACACCCTGGGTTGATGATTTTTTTTCCGGTCTGTGCGGCGCGGACTGCTTGCTCCTTTCGAGCCTAAGCGAAGGTTATGGCCTGGTGGCGATGGAGGCCGCGGCCGCGGGCATAAAAATAATTATGAACGATGTCGGTGTCGCCGGTTACGAACTGCGTTCAAGCGAGAGCGTGAAAATTTTGCCGATAAACGATAAGCAAAAATGGCTGGAGGCGATACTAGCCGTCTAGTCAATTCGCAAAAGTATGAAATTATTGATTTGCACCCAGAAAGTTGACAGCGCCGATCCGGTTCTCGGTTTTTTTCATCGTTGGATTTTGGAATTCTCCCGAGTTTGCGAGCAAGTCACGGTGATTTGTCTCCAGGAAGGTGCGAGCGAAATGCCCAGCAATGTTCGGATTTTCAGTCTGGGCAAGGAGGATGGCCGGCAAGCCAACGGAATAATCTCCGGCTGCCGGTACGCCTGGCGATTCAAAAAATTGGCTTGGAAATTAAGAAACGACTACGACGCGGTTCTCGCGCACATGAATCCGGAATATATCGCGCTCGCCGGCATCAGCTGGCGGATACTCGGAAAAAAAATCGGCCTGTGGTATGTGCACCGCCAAGTTAATTGGAAATTACGGATCGCCGCGTTTTTCAGCCATTATATTTTCACGGTTTCCTCCGGCAGCATCAATCTGCGCGGCGGAAAATTGCGTTTTCTCGGGCACGGCATTGACACTAATCAGTTTCGGCCGAACGAGACGAGAGAGCGAGAAGGGATCATTCGGATTGTTTCCGTCGGCCGGATTACCCCTATAAAAAATTTGGATACGCTGGTTGAAGCCTGCGCTTTGTTGAAGCGAAAAATCGGCGCTCAATTCACGGTGAAATTGGTCGGCGAGCCGGCAACCTTCGCGGATCGGGAATATGATCGGGAATTGAAAAAAAAGATTGTTGATTTGGGATTGGGCGACATTGTGAAATGCCTCGGCGCTCGGACGCACGAACAAATGCCGGAAATATACCGCGCGAGCGATTTGGAGATCAATCTGGCGCCGAACGGCGGTCTGGATAAAGCGGTTTTGGAAGCGATGGCCGCGGGTGTGCCGGTGGTGGTTTCCAATCAATCGTTTGCCGAGACTCTCGGGATTTATGCCGATGAGCTGATGTTTAGATGTCGCGACAGCAACGATTTGGCCGAAAGGATGTCAGCGATTTTTGAATCGCTTGAAGATAACAACCGCGAATCTTATTTGAGGCAGAGAATTGTTGACAAACATAATTTGTCAACATTAGTCGGGAAGATGGTAAACATATTCGCTTATGGAAAAAATTAAATGCTCGGTGCCGATTTTAACTCTCAATTCCGAAAAATTTTTGGAAAGATGTTTGCGTAGCGTAATGGATTTTGATGATGTTTTTTTGCTGGACGGCAACAGCACCGACAAAACTTTGGAAATTGCCGCGAAATTCGGCGTCCCTGTCCGCCGTCAGGCGGAGACGGATGAAAAAAACCTTAAAATCACCGATTTCAGCGCGATTAGGATCAAATCAATAAATAATTGCCGGTTTGACTGGGTGCTTTGGGTGGATTCGGATGAATTTTTAAGCGCGGAACTCGCGGATGAAGTGAGAAACTTACTGCGAAATACTAATGATAAAAAAGTCATCTACAATATTCAAAAAAAATATTCCATCGGCGACAAGAAAGTTGATTTCGCCTTCAATTACCCGAATTATTATCCGCGCCTGCATCATCGGGGGAGCGGCGCCAAGTTCAAGGAAGGAAAATTGGTGCATGAGCAGATGTTCATTCCGGCCGATGTTCGCCCGGTCAACTTGAAATATTGGGTGTACAGCGAGGTGCCGGCCACCTACCGCGAATGCGTGGATAAGGATCGATTTCAGTTGGATCTCATGAAAAAATCCACATTTTCCGCGTCCTCTTTCAAAGCCAGAGGGCATAGTCTGAAAATCAGTCTGGTCTATTTTCTGCGCGCCGTCAGAATTTTTTTCAAATCAATGATGATTTATTTCCGTTATGGCTATGGCCGATCTCTACCGATCGGTCAAGTAATGCGGCATGTCCGAGTGCATTTGATTATGAGCGGCTGGCGGTTAATTCAATTTGCGCGTGGGCGCTAAAAGTAACTATTGATATGAATCCTCAAGTGGAAAAAAAGCATTACGATTTTCAAAAATACTGCGAAGAAGAAAGATTCGCCAGTTATTGGCATCAATTGAAAGAGATTTTGGCGTTTTCTCCGGCAGCGGTTTTGGAAATCGGCGTCGGTGACCGGGTGATCGGCAGTTATCTGAAAAATAATTCCGGCGTGGAATATACCTGTGTGGATATCGCCGAGGATTTGCTTCCGGATGTTGTCGGCGATGTCACCGCTCTGCCTTTTCAAGATAATAAATTTTCGCTGGTCTGCGCCTTTGAGGTGCTGGAACATCTGCCTTTTGATAAATTCGGCGTGGCGCTCGGCGAGATGAAGCGAGTGGCGCGAAAAAATGTGATTATCAGTCTGCCACATTGGGGAAGACATTTTTCCGTCTCCGTCCGTCTGCCTTTTTTCAAAAAAATCCGCTGGCAGCGCAAATTCAATTTTTGGCCGATTGAACATATTTTCAAAGGCGAGCATTATTGGGAGATTGGCAAAAAAAATTACAGCGTCGGCAGAATAAAAATGGAAATTGAGAAAGCCGGCTTGAAGGTAGTCAACGATTATATCGCTTTTAATTCTCCCTATCATCATTTTTTCATTCTGGAAAAGTAAATTAGCGTATGGAAGAAGAAAAGAGAGAAAACAATTGGCTGGCGGCCTATAAAAATAATATCACCTCTCAAAACGGCGAGGATGGGGTAATAGAAAAAATTTTTGAGGTTGTCGGAGAAACCAACAAATGGTGCGTGGAATTCGGCGCCGGCAGTGGCAAAAAAGGCAATAACACCTGGAATTTGATTGAGAATAAAGGGTGGAGCGCCGTTTTGATTGAAGCCGAGAGAGCATTATTTCAAGACTTAAAAAAATATTATCAAAATAATTGTCAGGTTGTCTGCGCGCGTGCTGCCGTTGCTTCCACAGGCAAACAAACACTTGACAATATCTTGACCGCCACCGCCATTCCCGCGGATTTTGATTTTTTGTCCATTGATATTGACGGCTATGATTACCATGTTTGGAAAGCGGTGGAGCGGTATCGTCCGCGAGTGGTGATGATTGAAATCAATCCAAACATTCCGATTGATTTGGAATTTGTTCAGCCCGGGAATATTCGCGCTTGCGGCGGATCCTCCCTGTCGGCCATGGCTAAACTGGCGCGCGCGAAAGGCTACGAGTTGATAGTCGCTTTCGGAGTCAATGCCGTTTTCGTAAAAAAAGAATTGTTCCCGCGGTTCGGCATTAACGATAATTCTCCGGCGGTTTTTTTTGGCGCCGTCGGGTCAACCACGAACCCGCCGCGGAACGTTTTTTTTCAATTCTACGACGGTTCAATCGTTTTGCTCGGAGTGAAAAGAGATAAGGTGCTGGCATACCGAAAAAAAATCAAGGACGCGCCGGTTTGGGTTTATGAAGCAGGAAAATTGTACCCGATTAAGTTTACCCGCGATTGGAAGATTTTGAGAATGTTGAAGAATATCGTGAAGGCGACCGGGCTTTATTATTTTTGCTACCCACTCGTCAAGAAAATCGGCGGCGAGCTGGATCAACGACGGAGAAATAATATCCGAGAAATTTGAAAAACAATATGAAATTGTTATATATCGCGAACGCTCGAATCCCAACCGAGAAAGCGCATGGTCTGCATATCGTCAAGATGTGCGAGGCTTTCTCTCGCCGCGGCGCGGCAGTCATCTTGGTTGTTCCAAAGAGAAAAAATTTGATCACTGAGGATATTTTTTCTTATTACGGGACAGAGAAAAATTTTTCCGTTCGGTATTTACCGGTCATTGATTTCGTCCGAAGCGGTTTTTTCGGATATTGGATTACCCAAATATCCTTTTCCTGGAAATTAATGACGCTCGATTTTGACAAAAGGGAATACACCGTGATCACTCGCGACGAATTATCCGGATGGCTCATGGCCAAAAGAAAATTTCGGGTTTTTTACGATATGCATGGTTTTCCGGAAACCTGGCGGGGACTTTGGCGGATCGCGATGCGAAAAATGTCGGGAATCATCTGCACCAACGAGTGGAAAATGAGTAAATCGGTTGGCCTATTTGGCATCGCCAAAAATCGATTGCTTTTGGCGCGTAATGGTTTTGACCCTGCTGAATTTAATCAAAATATCTCCAAAGAGAAAGCGCGATCCGAACTCGGTTTGCCGAATGGATCGCCGATCGTCATGTATGCCGGCCATTTGTACGATTGGAAAGGAGCGCGGGTCTTGGCGCTGGCCGCCGCTCGGTTGGAAGGTGTGAAAGTCATATTTGTCGGTGGCACCGAAAGCGATATTCAAAGTTTTACAAAAAAGTATGGAATGTGCCATAATATATCGGTTTTGGGACAGAAGCCCCATTCTTTAATCCCTCTCTATTTGAAAGCCGCTGATGTGTTGGTTTTGCCGAATTCCAAAAAATCGGATAATCCGAGAGCCATTCCGTATTCAATTTATGACACTTCACCGATTAAACTTTTTGAATATATGGCCAGCAATCGCCCGATTGTGGCGAGCGATCTGCCTTCCATTCGCGAGATACTTGATGAAACCACAGCGGTTTTTTTTCGGCCGGATGACGCGGATGATTTAGCGGTAAAAATTTCCAGCGTATTGAGCGAATCGGCGAACGCGGAGATCAGAGCGAACCGCGCCATGGAGATTGTTCAGGAATTCACCTGGGATAATCGCGCTCGACGAATTGTTGAATTTATGGAAATTTTGTAATTTTTGTTTTATGAAAATCTGCATTGTAATGAGTTACGCCGCCAATAATTCCGCCGGACTGGAGCGTTTTTCGCTTGATTTGCTCGGCACGCTTGACCATTCAACCGACGCGGAATATATCGTATACATCAAAAAAGGCGTTGATTTTTCCAAAATTTTGAGAGACAATGGTATATTGAAGATTAAGGTCGTGGAAGTCGGTTTTGGGAAGCTTTGGAAGGATATTGGGCTTTTTTTCGCGCCACGCGTCGATGCCTATATTTTCAACGGGCCGATTGTGCCATTTTTTTTCACTCCGGTGAATTATTTCGTTATTTTGCATGATTTCGCGTATCGGCATATCAAGCCAAATTCTTGGAAAGAAAAATTTACATTTTGGTTGATTGATGTTTTAACGCGCCAAGCGATCCGTCGAGCAAAAAAAATTATCACTGTGTCCGAATTCACCAAAAAAGATTTGATTGAATTGTAT
>JBBTQT010000031.1:0-11242 GCA_038065575.1 Patescibacteria group bacterium | reverse complement strand
GTTCGCCCGGGAGATTTTTTTTAGCTACAGATTGTTTCGAGTAGGATGCCACAGACCTCGTAAGGATCCATATTGGAAGCCGGTCGTCGATCTTCCAAATAGCCGGCGCCGCTGTTAGCCGTCCCCATCGGGATTCTGATGGAAGCGCCACGCTCGCTCACCCCGTATCGGAATTGATCAATGGCGCAGGTTTCGTGTCGTCCGGTAAGTCTCTCTTCGTTGTGCGCGCCGTAGACGGCGATGTGCTCTTTGTGTCTCAACTTCAGTTTCTCACAGGCGATTTTGATGGCTTCAATCCCGCCGGGAGCTCTCATTGTTTTGGTACTGAAATTGGTATGCGCGCCCGTGCCGTTCCACTCCCCTTTTACCGGCTTCGGATATAAAGTCGCGCTGATATTATATTTTTCCGCGATCCGGTACAACAGCCAGCGCGCGATCCAAATTTGATCGGAAACGAGCAATGGGTTGCAGGGGCCGATTTGAAATTCCCACTGCGACGGCATCACCTCGGCATTGATTCCGGCTACTTTCAATCCGGCGTCAAGGCAGGCTTGCAGATGTTCCTCCACCACCGGTCGGCCGAAGACTTCATCGGCGCCGACCCCGCAATAATAGCCGCCCTGTGGCGCCGGAAAACCGTTGTCCGGCCAGCCTAACGGCTTAATTCCGTCAAAAAAGGTATATTCCTGTTCAATGCCGAAAAGCGCTTCTTCGGAGCTGAATTTTTGAGCCAAGTTGACTAATTTGGCTCGTTTGTTGCTTTCGTGAACTGTGCCGTCGGCGTTGAAAACTTCGCATAAAACCAAGATATTGTCGCCTCCCCTTATCGGATCGCGGGTATAGTAGACCGGACGCAACAAACAGTCGCTAAAATGGCCAACGGCTTGTTCGGTGCTTGAACCGTCAAATCCCCATTCCGGCAAGTCCGCCAGACCGTCCACATTTTCCTCCAGAATTTTTGTTTTGGAACGTAATTTCGCGGTTGGTTTCTTTCCATCCAGCCAGATATATTCCGCCATGATTTTGCTCATAGTCCGGTCATTAAAAATAATATCAGTTTAATTGTCTATACCCCGAGCATCAATCTCAATTCCTCCCCCGGTTTCCAGGGCGGTTCAAAAGTCACTTCTATTTGGCAGTCGTTAAATCCCAGGCTCGCCATTGCCAATTCCACTTTTTCCTTCAGCGCCGGACCGTATGGGCAGAGTGGCGTGGTATAAGTCATGAGGACTTTTATTTGGTTTTCGCTTTCTATTTTTATATCATAAATCAGACCCATGGTATAGATGTCCAGATTTACTTCCGGATCGAGCACGGTTCGCAGTTTTTCTATTACAAGTTCCTTGGAAATCATGCAGGTAAATTACGAATTAAAAATTATTTATCCGTCCGTAGCTTTAGCGAAGGCGGACGAATTACTAATTTCCGCGTAACCGGTTTTTTCCACTTCTTCCGCCAATTCCTTTCCGCCGCTCCGGACAATTTTTCCTTCCCGCATAATATGAACAAAATCCGGTCGCACATATTCCAAAATGCGATTATAGTGGGTAATGAGTAATACCGCGTTTTGTTTGGTGTGAAATTGATTGATCCCTTCGGCGACAACGCGTAGGGCATCCACATCCAAACCGGAGTCGGTTTCGTCCAGAATCGCGTATTTTGGACACAGAACCGATAACTGCAATATCTCCGCTTTCTTTTTTTCTCCACCGGAGAAGCCGGCATTGACGGATCGCTTGGCAAAGTCCTCGCTGATGCCTAATTTCAACATTTTTTCTTGCAGTTCGCTGTAGAAAACCAAGGGATTGGCTTGGGTGTCGGTAAGGGCATTTTTCGCCTGTCGCAGAAAATTAGCGATACTTACTCCGGCAATCTCCGGCGGATATTGCATGGATAAGAAAAGTCCGGCCTTGGCGCGCGTTTCCGGTTTGGCGTTCGTGATATCCATTCCATCTAAAATAATTTGACCGGCTTGAACGGTATATTTGGGGTGACCCATGAGGGTGTTGGCCAAGGTTGATTTGCCGGATCCGTTTGGGCCCATGATGGCGTGGATTTCACCTTTTTTCACGGTCAGGGATACTTCGTGTAGTATTTCTTTTCCGGCCACGGAAACCTGTAAATTTTTTACTTGCAGAGAATTCATAATGGATTATTTTAACGCGTTTTTTATCGCTTTCAGTCCCAAGAGAGCGCATTTGGAGCGGCCGTAACTGATTGGTATCGGCAGGAGCTCCAATCCTTGTCCATCATTAATTGCCATAATTTCTTCTTTTGTTTTGCCTTTGACAAAATCAGTGGCGAGCGATACGCCCGCTTGGGAGATGGCGCAACCTTGGCCTTGATGACCGATATCCGCGATTCTGCCATTTTTGTCAAATTTGAGCGCGACTTCCACATCGTCCCCGCAGGAGGCGTTTATTTCGCGGTATTTCGCGTCAAAATCAGCCAATGTTTTTCTGTTCGCCGGGTGGCGATAAAGATCAAGAATCACATCCTTGTAGATGTCGGATACCCCGGCGTTTACGGTCGCGTTTATCATAAAAATTATTTTTCAAATACCGTTTTCACTTTCGCGATTCCTTCAATCAGTCTGTCCACATCCGTCTTGGTGCTGTAAATGCCGAGTGAAGCTCTGGTCGTGCCATTCAGATTCAGGTAGCGCATTAAAGGCATGGCGCAATGGTGGCCGGCACGGACGCAGACATTATACTTGTCCAAAATGTCCGCCGTGTCATGGGTGTGAATACCATCCAAAATGAACGATACTGATCCGACTCGGTTCTCAAGAGATGTCGTGCCGATCAAAGTGGCGACTGTTTGAATTTTTTCCACCAAGTAGGCGGTGATTTCCCGTTCATGCGCGGTGATGGCTTCCCAGCCGATTGATTCCAAATAATCAATCGCGGCGCCGAGTCCGATCAGGCCACAGATATTCGGCGTCCCCGCTTCAAATTTGGCCGGCAAGTCGGCCCAAGTGGCGTCTTCGTAAGTAACTTGCGCGATCATGTCTCCGCCAAAGAAAAAAGGCTCGTATTTTTCCAATAGTTCTTTTCGGCCGAACAATACTCCGGTGCCGCGCGGTCCATAGATTTTATGGCCGGAAAACGCCAGGAAATCCACCCCTAATTTTTTGACATCAATCGGCAGGTGCATAATGGCCTGAGCGGCATCGGCAATGACTAGCGCGCCGACCAGCTTGGCCGCGGAAATTATTTTGTCCGTTGGCGGGATCGTGCCGAGCGCGTTTGACGCCAGCGAGAAGCTGACAATTTTGGTATTCTTGTCAATTACCGTTTCGATTGACGTTTCGTCCACGAGGTAAGTATCTTTGTTTAATTCAATAAAACGCAATGAAAAACCAAATCTTTTTGCCATTTGTTGCCAAGGAACCAGGTTGGCGTGATGCTCGTAGCGAGTCAGAACCACGTTATCTCCCGGACGCAAATCTCGGCTCGTGATATTGGCCACCAGATTCAGACTGTGGGTGGCGCCGGAAGTAAAAATTATTTCCTGATCGGACGCGTTCAAAAAATTAGCGATTTTGCTCCGCGCCTGTTCGTAAAGTTCGGAAGCGGTGGCGCTCATCTTGTACAGGCCACGGTGGATATTTACCGGATATTCGGTGAAGTATTTGTTCACGGTTTCAATCACCGGCCGAGAAACCAAACCGCTCGCGGCGCTATCCAGGTAAACCAGATCCGGGTTATTCGCGAGTACCGGGAAATCCGCGCGGATTTTTTCAATGTTCATAAGTATTCAGGGATTAGCCGAAGGTTTCAACATGCGTCTTATTGTACCATTTTTAACAGTATCCACAATAGGAGCCAGGAAGGCCACTGTTAATATTTCTTCGGCCGCTTCCGGCCCTACACCGCGCGAATTCAAGTAGAATATTTTTTCTTTGTCCGGACGAGAAATGGTAACCGCGTGGGAGCAATTCACTTGGCTGTTCCCGACATCCAATTCCGGCAAGGCATTGATTCGGGCATCGGCGGAAAGCAGAAGAACATCGGTTGATTCCGACCCGCGGCAATCGGTGTAGCGGTGGGGAATTAAAATTTTGCCGTGGTAATCCACGAAGGCGCGGTCGTGCAAAATCAGCCGGCTGCGCATTTCCGAGACGGTTCTTGGCGCGCGATGTTCAGTAGTATGCTTGATCGTCATTTTTTTTTCTTGGTCGGCGGTAAACAATCCGAAAGTGGCGGAATGAGCATTTTCTCCGGACAGCTCCGTAAAAATTTCTGAAATTCCCGTTGAATCATTCAAATTGATATCATACCAGCTGATTGACGCGTTCCTGCCGACAACGGCGCTTCTTTTCAGGCACAAATCGGTTTTTTTTTTCATTCCGGATTGAAAAATATTCCACGACGGCGTTTTCTTCAATCACCAGATTCACCACAACAGCGTTTTTTTCCGTCTTCAGGCTTTCAATTAAAATTACCGCGCAATTTCGCCCGACCCGAATCGAATAATTTTCTTTGTCTATTCCAAAAAACAACGGCTCCTCGCTTTTGGTATTATCGGCTATTTCCAGATCAAATGTTTTTTTCCTGGTCATAAGTTATCCCACACTCCCTTCCATCTCCAATTCTATCAAGCGATTTAATTCCAGCGCGTATTCCAAAGGCAGAGCCTTGACGATCGGTTCAATGAATCCGGCGACAGCGAGGCGGGTGGCCTCTATGACCGAAAGGCCGCGTGATTGCAGATAAAAAATCTCTTCTTCGCCAATCGTGCCTACTCGGGCTTCGTGCGTAATATCGGTTTCGTTATTTTCAATTTTCATTTTCGGGCTGGTTTTTGATACGGAACGATTGTCCATAAGTAGCGCGTCGCATTCCACCGCCACCGAGGAATTTACGGCTTTTTTCGTCACGCGCACCGTTCCCCGATAAGAGGCCGTGCCACCATCCACGGAAATTGATTTTGACTGGATTGTGGATTTGGTATCCGGCGCCAAATGAATTACCTTTGATCCGGTATCCTGGAATTGGTCTTTGCCGGCGAAAGCCACGCCCAAACTGGCGGATTTTGACCCGCGCCCACGCAAGATTGAACAGGGGTAGAGCATGGTAACCCCCGAACCCATATTGCCATTAATCCATTCCACCGTCCCCTCTTCATCCACGAGCGCCCGTTTGGTATTCAGGTTGTAGGTGTTTTTTGACCAATTTTCAATGGAATAATAACGCACTCTGGCGCCGCGATGGACGAAAATTTCCACCCCGCCGGCATGGAGCGAATTGGAAGTGTAGCGTGGTGCCGAGCAACCTTCGATGTACTGCAAGTCAGCGCCTTCATCGGCAATAATGAGTGTGTGTTCAAATTGGCCGCTGCTTTTGGCGTTCATCCGAAAATAGGCCTGCAATGGCAGGTCAACTCGCACTCCTTTCGGGACATAAATGAAGGTCCCACCGGACCAGACGGCCGCGTGGAGCATGATGAATTTATGATCATAAATCGGGATGCATTCTGTCATGAAATATTTTTTCACCAATTCCGGATGCTCGCGTACGGCCGTGTCCATGTTTTCAAAAATCACACCTTGTTTTTTCAGGTTATCTTGGATGTTGTGGTAAACGACTTCACTATCATATTGGGCGCCGGCTCCGGCCAGATAATTTTTTTCCGCCTCGGGGATACCCAGATTCTCAAAAGTTTTTTTGATATCATCCGGCACATTTTCCCAGGAATTGGCTTCGGAAGTACTTGTTTTTGAATAGTAAGATATTTTATCAAGATCCAATTTGGATAAATCCGGTCCCCAGCGCGGCAGGGGTGTGATCTTGAAAAATTCGTAGGCCTTCAGTCTTTTTTCCAGCATCCAGGCCGGTTCGTTTTTGTCGGCCGACAAGTCTTGAATAATTTTTTTACTCAACCCATGAGTCGGTTTTATTTTGGTATTTTGTTTGTTGGGAGTGTCAAATAGCGATCTATCCAATGTGATGATTTTTTTGGTTTCAGCCAGGAGATTTTGAGGAGTTTTTTTCATGCTATTTTAATTTTGACGCCTGACGAAGTTCTTTGATGATTTCGGGCAGGTATTTAAGGGCATAATCAATATCCGTTTTTCTTGTCCATCGGCCGATCGTAAATCGGATACTGCCTCTGGTTTCGGCTTCATCCAGTCCGCAAGCCCGGAGGACATGCGAAGGCTCGGCGTCCGCCGCGGCGCAGGCGCTGCCGGTGGCGCATTCAATGCCATATTCGCTCAAATATAGAACCAACGCTTCGCCTTCAATGCCCTTGACGCAGACATTGAGATTGTTCGGCAATCTTGATTCCAGTCGTCCATTCAGTTTCACATCCGGAATTGTTTGGATTTTTTTCCAGAAATATTCAATCAATTTTCGCAATCTTTTCCCTTCCGCGTCTTTATTTTTTTGAGAGATATCCAAGGCCTCGGCAATGCCGATAATGCCTGGAATATTTTCCGTTCCTCCTCGTTGTCCGCCTTCCTGGCTTCCACCGAGAATTTGCGGCGTCAATTCCACGCCGCGTCGTTTGTAGAGAATGCCGATTCCTTTCGGGCCGTAGATTTTACTGCTGTTCACGGTCATGAGGTCAACATGGAGTTTGTTGACGGACAGATCCAGTAGTCCGGCCGCCTGACAGGCATCGGTATGAAAAAAAGGATAAATGGAATGGTTTTGTTTGCGCAGTTTTAATATCTCCCGACCGATACCGGCGATGTCGTTCACCGTGCCGATCTCGTTGTTGGCGTACATGATGGAAATCAGAATGGTGTCCGGACGGATTGATTTGATAATTTGTTTCAGGTCAAGAGTTCCATCCGGCTTGGTCGGCAGATAAGTGACGGTAAAACCGGCGATTTCCAGTTTTTTCAACGGCTCCAAAATTGAATGGTGTTCAATATTGGTCGTGACGATATGACGACCATGGCGACGATGCGCTTCGGTCACTCCGAATATGGACAAATTGTTCGCCTCCGTTCCGCCGCCGGTAAAAATGATTTCATCCGGTCGCGCCACAAGAATTTTCGCGATCTTGGCTCGGGCGCTGTCTTCGTCCCCTCTCGACTTGACTCCGCTCGCGTATAACGCCGAAGGATTGCCAAAATGTTCGGTGAAATATGGGCGCATTTTAGCCACCACTCTCGGGTCAACCGGCGTGGCGGCGGCATAATCCAGATAGATTTTTTTTTTGTTTTTCGGTCTTTTTGGGTAGGACATATATTAGAAATCAGCGATCGTGGCTCCATCAAGAACGGCCAGCATTTTCTCATTTAATTTATCCATTGGACATCGAATTGCGCACTTTTTCAGTTTTGAACATTGTTGGTGTTCAATGGTTTGGCAGTCAACCATTCCGGTCCTTCCCTCCGCCGCCTCCATGATTTGTCTAACGGTTATGGATTCGGCCGGTCTGGCCAGGCGATAGCCACCGCGTTTCCCGCGCGCCGAGGCGATGATTTTCGCCTTTTTCAGGGATTGGGCGATCTTTTGCAAAAAAAGGAAAGATATGCTACTCTCAATGGAGAAAATTTTCAAGCTCAAAAGATTACCACCCGGCAATTTAGCAAGAGCCGAGACAAGCTGAATGGCATAGTCGGTTTGGCGGGAAAAATAGTTCATATTGCGTATATCATACTAATATGATATGATATACTCCTTAATGAAAAAAGTCAATATGTCCTTGAATAGGTATATAGTCACCTTGGAAGAGAAAAAATTACTGGCCAGGGAGGTCTGGAAGTTGACTTTCAGCAGACCTTTGGATTTTGTGTATCAGCCCGGTCAATTCTGTCAATTTTTTATTGAAAATGATGGCGTGGAAGTCGCGCGTTTTTATTCGTTCGCCTCGACGCCGACGGAAGATTCATTGCAGTTTATTGTCAAATTCGTCCCCGCCGGATTGGGATCGCGGTATTTTGCCGGCTTAAATATCGGCGACAAGGCCAAAATTGGGCCGGCGATGGGTAAATTTACCGTCCCGGCCGAATTTGCCGGTTTGACGATGATCGCGACCGGTGTCGGTCTCGCGCCATTTACCGGATTTATCAAGGAAAATTTGAAATTCAAAAATATTTCCAACAAATTGAGATTGTTGTTTGGAGCGCGATCGGAGGCTGATCTGTTTTGGCAGGATGAATTGAAGGATTTCGCGGCCAAATATCCTAATTTTTCTTTTATAACCACATTGTCTCAACCGACGGACGGGATCGCTTGGCATGGTCAGGAGGGTAGGGTGACCGCGCACCTCGCGCCGTTCATCAATGCCGAGGATCATTTTTTTGTCTGTGGCAGTCCGGCGATGATTACGGATGTCCGGAAAATTTTAGTGGAAAGCAAGATTGAACCGAAAAAAATTCATTTGGAGGCCTTTTAGAAAGGCAGAGTGAGATTGATGCTTCCTCCATTGCTTGTGGACGCAACTCCTGACACGGCCGATATCGCCTCAAAATCTATGGCGATTGGGAGGATTTCTCCGGTAATGGTCGGGTAATAAATCATTTTGTTCTTTTTGCCGAATTCATAGATTTCCTTGGTGACGCGCACATCCTGTTCACAGTATTTTTTGATTTCGTCAATCTTTCCTTCCTCATACCATTTCATCGCTTGGAGGCCGTCCGAGCTTTTTTCCATTTGTAGAGTGGCCTTGGCGATGTCATTGAGTTTATATCTTCTTCCGGATGATTCCTTGATCACTTTCAGAATATCCAGGTGCGGTAATTTGGTAAGATCGCCGGCGTAGTAGCGATTCAGAATCGGCACATCAAAGTGTTCGCTGTTGTAGCCGATCAATCTCTCCGTCTTTTCCAGTATCGGCCATAGGCCGGCCAGCTGGTGTTCATCAAACGAGGTATAGCGATCATGTTCATATTCGTAAATTGAGACAACGGTTATTTTCATGGTCGTTATGTCTCTAATGTCGCCAATCGTTTCTATGTCAAATACTATTTCACGGGACATACGTGGCAATTACAAATTAAAAATTACTCGGCTTCGCTCCGCTACGCCGAGCAGGCGAATTACGAATTTACTCCACTGCTTACTTGACCTTCTTGAATCGAACGGAGAATATCGGCTCGTATTCGTTTTCGTATTGATCCTTGACTGCCACCGTCTCCCCTTTTACGAGCTGGGTTAAGGACATGTCACTGATTAGTTCATTGTCGGATTCAATATCCACTTTAATATCTTCCAGTTCGGTCAATTCCTTGGAAAAGCTTTCCTTGACGGTCTGCTCAATTTGTTTCTTCCGTTCGCGCTGGACTTTCAGTTTATCATTCAATTCGCCGTATTCCGGAGTTCCGGATAGAGCTTCGTTGTACATGTCACGAATTTCCTTTTGCCGTTTTTTTGACTTCTGAATGCGATCGAATACCTCTTGCAGATTGGGCATAGTAATTTATTAAAAATATGTTGTCAATTGTAACACATATTTTTGAGTGTGGAAAGAACTAAAAACAACGCCGGTCGCGCTGTTTTTATCACTGCGTAGAAAAAGGCGTTATTTTTCCGGCGCGAAGAAGTCCTTATCAATCACGCGCGTATAGCAATATCGGCCGGCCGGATGCGTCCAGATATTGCCATTGCCACCATAAGGACCGACATATTCTCCCTCGTACGGTGAGTAGATCGGCAGTGGTTTGCCGTTATTGTCCGGCTCGCTCACGAGCGTGAAATTGGCGCAGATTTCGAAGGAAAGATCGCTGATTTTTCGGTATGAATAGTCACTCCCATCCTTCGGATCCTTGGGGATGCTTACTCGGCGCAGGTCATCGTTCAGCGCCGCTAAATTCTCCGGCAGATTTTTTTTAGCTTGCCAGTATTCCAACAGCTGGCTTTGAATCACCTGCAAATTTGACAAGCGGATATCATCGGCGCGACGATCGCGTTCCTTCGCCGGGGAGCCGACCACTGTGAGGCTGGCAACGATGGTAATCGCGACCGCCGCCAAGGCGGCGTAGAGTAGGTATTTCATATTTTATGCTTTTTGATGTCAAGAATATAGTATCCCAGCACCAGTCCGGAAATGGCTAAGACTGACAAAACTTTTAACCCGAAGCGGAGAGTGAGTTCGCCATTTAGGAAAGTATTGATCAAGCTTACCAGGCTGAACATTATCACTAAAATTGAGACAAACAATGTGAAGTAAATCAACCATTTTTTGACGCGGGCGTTTCGCTTGGTCTCATCGGCATCATAACCCTTTTTCAGAAACCACAGCGTCGTCAGATATGCCGGGAACATAATAATGAGAAATGATAGGCCGTCGCGCAGGACGCGCCGCGAATTGTCCGGATAATCGTATTGTTGGATTATATCCGGTATGCTGATGTTAATTATCTGGAATAAGACCGTGCCCAGACTGACGGCGCTGGCGTAGAGGGTGATGACCGAAATCAGATGCAGAAAAAAATCCTTGGGAGAGGTGTGGTTCGACGGGGTGGTCGACGGGGTGGTGGTAGATTCCATATTGGTTTGGTTAAAAGTAAATGTTAATTTAATTTTTTACATTCCAAAAATAAAAACAATGGTATTTCTTTTCTGGCTTGTTCCAGGGCTGCCAAAGTTTTTCCTTTCGGCCCCACTCGGTTTGATATCCATTCTTCCAGTTTTGTCACCGCTAAACCATTTTTTGACAAGGCCTTAAAATACACTTGCAATGGCCGGTGAAAAGTATAGGTAATGGTTTTTCTGACTTCCCCCGGATGCATGTCAATTTTGATTCCGGCTTCGGATAAATAGCGGTCAACTCGGCGGTATTGAACGGATTGATCATCTGCCCATTCCCAGGCGGTTGCTTTCGGAATCCGAAAGGCGGGATGATTCATAACTATGTAGATTATACCATTTTTTTTGAGAACCCGGCTACATTCCGCCAGCAGGTCATTGATTTTTTCTATGTTTTGAATGGCGAGAATGAGGATTATCTTGTCTACTGATTCATTTCCGACCATCGGAATTTTCTCGGCGTTTGCTACTTGGTATTCAATTCCTTGGGACGGGTAGCACTTGGCTCTCTCAATCAGTTCTCGACCACTGTCAACGGCAATCACCCTCGCGCCCTCGTTGGCGCAGGCGCGCGCGAAAAAACCGGTGCCACAGCCCAAATCCAAAACCGTCTCCCCCTTTTTAATTGCCAGCAGTCTTTTCAGGTTGGGCAGAATCACCTCTTTTTGGTAAGTGCCCTCTCCCTCTTCCAGTAGATTGTCATACCAGTCGGCAACATTCCCCCAGGATGTGTTCTTTGGCATACTAGTAGCGTT
>JBBTQT010000030.1:0-2243 GCA_038065575.1 Patescibacteria group bacterium | reverse complement strand
TTCGTGCACCATCATTTTTTTGATGTAGGAATGCAGAGGCTCCCAAAAATTATGATTGACTAAAATTACCGGCACCATCGTCATTTTTTTCGTTTGAATAAGCGTCAGTACCTCAAATAATTGATGCAGGGTGCCGAAGCCGCCCGGATAGAATACGAACGCCCGCGTCGGCGTCGTCACAATCAATTTTCTGGTGAAGGGAAATTTGAAATTGATGGATTTAGTCAAATAGGCGTTGAGGCGCGGCTTATCGCCCACCTGCATACCAATGCCGATTGACACGCCACCATGTTCAAACGCCCCGCGATTGGCCGCTTCGGCGGTTCCTTTCTGGCCGCCGGTGATCACCGCGAAATTCTTCTTGGCGAGTAATTCTCCCAGACGATAGGCTGACTGATAGTAGGGACTGTCGCTGGTCGTGCCCTTGGTGCCGAGAACTGTGACCGCGTTTTTGATGCCGGTAACAAATTCAAAACCCTCCACGAGTTCCGCCATAATGCGGAATATCTTCCAGTCAACATTCGCTTCATTATTGAATGTGCAGGCGTCAAATTGACCGGCGACACCGGTGTCTTCCACATCCTTCAGCTGTTCAAAGGCTTCCTCCGCGCTATCCACTACCTTCCAGGCCTGAACATGATCCCCCGGCACCGAGCCGATAATGCAGGATCGATTGACCAAAAAATCAATCAATGGCGACCAGTATTTTCGCCCGACAAGCACGACCGGGCATTTATTCATCAAACCCAATTCCATCAAATCCACCACCTCAAAAAATTCATCCATAGTGCCGTAGCCGCCGGGAAAATAAACAAAGGCGCAGGCCGGCGAAGTAAGCATCACCTTGAGATTGAAAAAATAAAAGAACGAGGTGGAACGAGTGACATAAGGATTGATAATCTGCTCAAATGGAAGCTGGATATTCAAACCGATTGACTGTCCGCCCGCCTCGTGCGCGCCGCGATTGGCCGCCTCCATTATTCCCGGACCGCCGCCGGTAATAACCGTAAAATTTTTCTTGGCGAGCAGGCCGGCGAGCGATCGCGCGATTTGATAGTATTCATGCCCTTCCTTAATTCGCGCTGATCCGAGGAAAGTTATTTCATTTTTGAGAGCGGACAAAAATTGATAACCTTCCACGAACTCCGCCATAATGCGAAAGATTCGCCAGGGCTCGCGGTAATCACCGGCGCGAAGAGCATAGGAGAATGACTGGCCAGCCTGTTCCTGCATTTTTTTGATGGCTTCTTTGCGCATACCGATTATTTTTTAGGTATTATTCTCCAGCTGATGGCCGATTCGGAACAATGTTGATTCGCCGAGCGCGGGACCGATAATTTGCAATCCCACCGGCAATCCTGATCTCGTTTTTCCAGCCGGAATTGAAAGACCGGGGAGACCGGCCAAAGAAGACGGAGAAACAAAAACATCCGCTAAATACATTGATAAAACATCATCTTTTTTTGAATTCAGATCAAAGGCCGGAAATGGCGAGGTGGGAGTGGCAATGGCATCCACCTCGGCAAAGACGGAATTAAAATCCTGAATGATTAAGGTTCTAACCTTCTGCGCTTTTTTGTAATAAGCGTCATAATACCCGGCAGATAAGGCGTAGGTGCCGATCATAATCCGCCGTTTAACCTCATCCGGAAATCCTTGCGAACGGGAAACGGCGTAGGTATCAAACAACGATTGTTCGCTGTCGCGGACACCATAGCGAATCGCGTCAATCCTTCCTAAATTGGAGCTATCCTCAGAGGGAACGACAATATAATAAACCGGAATTGCGTATTTGGTGTGAGGGAGGGAGATTGATTGCAACTGGCATCCCAGACTCTCCAAATCTTTTATTCGGTTTTCCACAATTTCCTTGGTCTCTGCGTCCATCCCCTCCATTTCAAAATACTCTTTGGGAATACCGATTTTCATTCCTTTTATGCTTTTGTTTATCTCGGCGCTATAATTCGGCACATTATCCGGCAAACTGGTCGCGTCCAGTTTATCAACCCCCGCCATCACTTCCATCAGAATAGCGATATCCTCGGCTGATTTCGCGAGCGGTCCCACCGTATCCAACGAGCTGGCCATCGGCATTATTCCATAACGGGAATTTCTGCCGTAGGTCGGTCTCAGACCGAAAATACCGCATAATGACGCCGGTTGACGAATGGAGCCGCCGGTGTCCTCGCCAATGCCGAAAATACACAGATTATCGGCCACGGCCGCTGCTGTCCCACCGCTTG
>JBBTQT010000029.1:0-2199 GCA_038065575.1 Patescibacteria group bacterium | reverse complement strand
ATCAACTTCTGCGCCGCCAACCGATAACGATAAACCGGCCCGACTTCCATCCGGCTTTTATCGTTTTCAATGATGTTATCCGAGAAAACCATTATGTCCGACTCTTTAGCTTGAAATTTCCGGACGGCGGAATCGCGCGCCTCGCCAATCAATTCGCGGTAGTGCTCATATATCTGAGTCCAGTTGCCAAAACCGCCATAGCGTTCTTTCATTTTTTTCAAAGAATCTCTTTTTTTCTCCAAATCCGGCAATTTGCCGACGTCGCCGGTTCCGTCATTGATACTTTTGATTTCCGCTTCAATTTTAGCGATGTCACTATTGATCCTCCAATCAGTAATACTGTCAGTAATACTGATAGAAATATCAATATCCGTAAGGCTGCCAGTATTCAGTTTGGTATTAATTGTAAAATAATCGGCATCACTCGGATCATCCAAAAATTCCAGCAACGCGGCTTTTGCCAATTCCTCTTTTCGTTTTTCCCGATGCTGTCGCCTGGCGGTTTCAATCAGACCGGGAACTTGATTGCGTTCGCTCCCTTCGTGGGCGCGGGCGGTAAAATATTCCAGCCACGGCTCTATCTCGTCCAGAGTTCGCAAATATAATTTTTCCATTTTTTTCTCCAGCAAAAATTCACGAAAAAAACCCGGCTGCATTTTTTTAATACTATCCAAATTTTTCGGGTCGTCCACGATCCGCCGCAATTCAGTACAAAAATTCGCGATAACCAACTGAAATTTCTTTTCCGGATTGTAAACATTGCGTCCATCTCCCGAACCGGCCGCGCGTTGACCGGAATCGGGAAATATTTCTTTCCCCTGCCAGACATCCTCCATGAACAACGGCCACGAGAACTTAACATCGGTTTCCTTGGATCCGCTTTTATATACTCCGGACAAATCATCGCCAAATTCTTTTTCAATATACGCGGCTAACGCCGAACCATCGCGACTATTGATAAGTTCAATCCATTCATCGGCGGCTTTTTTTGTTGTTTTTTCTCTTACATTAACTTTGAACAAACCCGCCGTATCCGCCCGCCATTCCCAAACGCTTAATTGTTCGTCCAAACTCTTGAATTGTTCCACATTTTTCCAATCCTCGCGATATACGGCCGCCGCCTGGCGCCAAATGGCGATGACCTCGTTTGTGCCAGCCTGATAATTGTACCCATACTCGCTACGGAATTGAACAAAATGACCGAGGCAAACCGTTGCCAACTGCGGGGGAAATACCTTTGACTTTGGCCATTTTCGCAAAGTTTCAATAAGGGTTCCCGCTTCCGGTCGGTCTTTGCTTAAAACCGTCAGATATTCAATCACTCCGTCTTTGTCAACGCTTTTATATTCATCGAATTTATGTCTACTATTCCTCGGCTCATACAAAACCACCAATTCGCCCTCTTCAGCCCTGGCAAACCCTGCGGATACAACCTTTGACGGTTGATCTTTCCGTTCCTGCGCCGGAGAGTCCACAGCCACGAGCCGGGCATGTTTCAAAGCGTCGGATACGGAGAAACTATCTCCGGCGATTTTTTTAATCATCAGTTTAATGAGATGCTTTACATAGGTTTCCCGATTGCCGGGACTGTCCTCATCATGGATAAAAAGTTCATCATTCTTTTCCACTTTCTTGATATCAAAATCCGCCATCATCGCTTGGCCGAATTTACTGAAAATATCTTTTTCCAAAGAATCCAAGAGCGGATAAAGAGAATACCACTGATTATCATCAAGTAAATTCAATTTCGCGTTTTCTTCAGCCTGCGTTTTCAACAACCCATGTTTGGTAAGCGCGCCCTCTTCGTAGTGATGATCCTGGTAAGCCCGGACAGCAGCGGGCAATCTTGCCAGATATTCACTCAGCTCAGTTTGGTATGACTGCTTTTTTTCCTTTGATTTTGAACCGGTTTCCGCTGGCTCCGAAAACTTTTGATGGACAGCTCGAGATATGACTGCCGCGTCTTCCGGCCGAATTTCATTGCCGCGCAAGGCCTCACTGTTCAGCGATCTTCCTGACGGCTCTCCACCTACCAATCCGACGACCGCCTCCCCCATTCTCGCCCAAGCCAATTCGCTGGCCGCGGCCGATTGAGTGTCATGGACGGTCACATCAAGTCCGCCCCGCCAGGTGGTAGCATAACGCTCGTTGCATTTGATAGCCTTACCGGAAGTATAATCAGCAACATATCCTCCGGAA
>JBBTQT010000028.1:0-7186 GCA_038065575.1 Patescibacteria group bacterium | reverse complement strand
GACCGCCGCCGCCATCAATAATGTTCCGTTGAAAGAGGTGACCAAAGAAATGCGCTATTCGGCCAAAGAAATCAATTTCGGTGTGCTCTACGGCATGGGTTCTTACGGATTGTCCTGGCGGGCGGGCATCCCACAATGGCAGGCCAAGGATTTTATTGAAAAGTATTTTCAAGAGTTTGCCGGAGTTAGAAAATATCTTGATGAGACTGTCAGATTCGCAAAAAAAGAAGGTTTCGTGGAGACGCTTTTCGGTCGTCGTCGCTATATTCCGGAACTCGCGTCCGATAATTTCCAATTGCGCGCCGCCGGCGAACGGATGGCGGTAAATATGCCGATTCAAGGGACGGCCGCCGATCTGATGAAAATGGCGATGATCAGGGTGCATGAAAGCATTAAAACATTAAAGCATGAAAACAAATATCGTGATGAGGATATCAAACTGATTCTGCAGGTTCATGATGAATTGGTGTTGGAAGTGAAAAAAGGTATGGAGAGTAAAGTGGTGGCGATTGTAAAAAAAGAAATGGAGACGGTGGTGGAATTGCGCGTGCCGATTGATGTGTCTGTCGGTATCGGTCAGAGGTGGGGAGAAATAAAATAAGGCTATGATTATTTTCGTCTACGGCGCGGACACTTTTCGCAGTCGGATTTATTTGAGTAAAATGGTGGAGAAATTTCGCGCGGATCGCGACCCTTCGGGCTATAATGTCTCCGTTCTTGATGCCGAGGATAAGGAAGACGGAGACAAAATCATCTCGGAAATTCTGGCAATGCCCTTCCTGGCGACACGGAGGCTGATTGTGATAAAAAACTTGTTGGCTTCCAAATTGACCGATCTGAAGGAGGAAATTGCCGGACGCATAGAAAAAAAAACCTTGCCGGAAAGTAATGTGGTCGTGATCTGGGAGGCGGCCGACGATTTTAAGCTGAAAGATTCCAAGGAATTGTTTACTCTACTCCTCAAGGAGAAATACAAAGAGCATTTTGGGGCGCTCTCCGCCTCCGAAATTTCCGCTTGGGTCGCGCAAGAAATCAAGTCGCGAGGCGGAACAGTATCTTCCGCGGCTTTGGCCTATCTCACGACCCAGGCCGGCCACGATCTGTGGCTGATGAACAGTCTAATTGAAGAGTTGACTGCCTATAAAAATGGCGCGGAAATCGGAATCGGGGACATAAAGAAATTCGCGGAGGAGAAAGCGGACGACAATATTTTCAATCTAGTGGACGCGATTGTCGGCAAACAACCGAAATTGGTGTTTCGGATGATCCGTGAACAGTACAAAAAGGGCGAAGACTGCCAATTTATTTTTGCCATGCTGGCGCGCCAATTCAAAATTCTCTTGCAAATTCGCGATTTGTTTCTGCGCGAAGACAATCTATCGAGCGACACGGTGGCGAAAAAACTCGGTGTCCATTCTTTTGTCGTAAAAAAATCTCTCCCCCTCGTGAAACGCTATTCAATGGTGGATTTAACCGGCATCTATCGCCGGATTCTGGATCTGGATAAAAATATAAAAACCGGCCGAGGAGAACCGGAAGCGCTGTTGGATATCCTGGTAGCGAAAATTTGCCTTACATAAAAAAACTCTCCCGTTTCAGTCGGGAGAGTTTTTGAGAGGCATCTATTGCTTTTTGGTCGCTTGATTGGCTCTTTTCATGAGACGAGAGAGTCGGCGCGAAGCGGTTCCGGACTTGATCACGCCTTTTTTGGCCGCTTTGTCCAGCTTTTTTTGCGCCAATTTAACTTTTTCAGCAATATCCTGACCACCGGCGGAAATACCTTCCAACAAATTTTTCACCGCCGCGCGGTAGGACTTTTTGACCGCGTTATTGGCCAAATTTTTCTTGATGGCTTGGCGCAGAGCCTTGCGCGCGTTCGCTTTGTTAGGCATAGTTTTTTCTTTTGAGTAAAGATGGATGAATAGTCTGGGGAGATTATAGTATGGCAATCGAAAAAAGTCAAGGTGTTGCTGTTGACAGCGGCCATTTAGTATGGTATCATATTTTATTGGATTTGGCGATGTCCGCCGATGTCCAATACTGGCCATGACGTTCGGATAGGAGGTCTATGAATCGTTTCTTTTTCGTTTTTCTCCTGGCGGCCTGCTCCCCGCCGGCTGTTCGCCTGATGGAGTTCGACGGCGACCAGTGCCCCAACGAGTTAGAGGACCTCGACGGGTTCTGGGACGAGGACGGCTGCCCGGACTACGACAACGATCAGGACGGCCTGCTCGACCAAGAGGATAAGTGCCCGAACACGCGTGAGGACGCTGATGGCTTCGAGGACGAGGACGGATGCCCGGAGCCGGACAACGACGATGACGGCTGGCTCGACAGGGAGGATTTGTGTCCCAGCGACCCTGAGACTCACAACGGCTTCGAGGACGAGGACGGTTGTCCGGACGCCACGGGGACGGAGATCCTCGGCAATATGGACATTCTCGATCGGGTCTTGTTCGACCACAACTCGGCGACGATCAGTCCCGATGGCGAGGTGGTCGTATTGGCGGTCGCGAGAACCATCTGGCATTACCCGGAGCTGGATTTGGTAGAAGTCAAGGGTCACGCCGATGACACGGGTGACATCAGTTCTAACTACAATCTCTCGGATCGGCGTGCTTATAGCGTCGTCCTCCGTCTGCTCCGATACGGAATCAAGCGCGACCGCCTGGTTCAAAGGGGCTACGGAAGTGAACAGCGATTCGATCCGAACGACGGATCAGTCAGTAGCCGACAAGCGAGCCGACGCGTGGAGTTCCGCATCCTCCGCCGCGTCGTCCCACCTCGTTCTTTACCCATCCCGGACAGACCGCTGCCTTGATCCCCTGATCGGCCGGCCTGTCCCAATCCCTTAATTCCGGTTTTGAACGGGGACTAAGGCAAACAAAAAATCTCCCTAATCGGAGATTTTTTGTAATTTGAATTTTTTTGACGGTCATTGCGTCGATTCATCAATCTCTGGTTTATCCAATTGCAATACCTCCACCCGCTGTTCCCCGCCGGCAATCCGTACCACATCTTTATCTATTTTTCCGAACTCTTTGTAGGCGGTGTTGTAGTGATTAACTGTGGTGGAAAGGCTTCCTCCAAGTTTACGCAAGTACTCCTCATAGGCCAAAATATGCTTTTGCAGAGCCTCCACATTCTTTCTGATGGATTTAGCCCCTTCCTCAATTTTCAGGGCTTGCAGGCCTTGCAGGACCGTGTGGAGATAGGCGGCGAAGGTTGTCGGCGAAACAATCACCACTTTTTTTTCAATGAAGGCGTAGTCTATCAGATTTCTGGTGTTTACCTTGAGCGCGCCGACTTCATTCACCAACAGATCATAATAAATCGCTTCGGCCGGTATGAACATAAAAGCAAATTCCAAGGTGTTATACTTCGGTTTGATATATTTGGCAGTCTCGTCAATCCGTTTTTTCAGGTCATTTTTGAATTCCACTTCCAGCGCTTTTCTATTGTCTTCGTTATCCTCGTGAATCACCCGTTCGTAATTATCCAGCGAGAACTTGGCATCCACCGGAATAATCCCCTCTTTGGTGAAAATGGCCGCGTCCACCGTGTCTCCGTCCGGAAACTGGTACTGCAACGCGAACGCCGATGGCGGTAAAATGTTTTCCAGCACCAATTTCAATCCGGCCTCGCCCAGATTTCCTCTTTGCTTTTGGTGTTTCAGTACTTTTTCCAAATTGTGCAGTTGCTCGGAGAACCCGATCACTTGCTGGTTGGTTTTGTCGAGGCTGGTAAGTTTCTCGGTAATGTCCGCGATCATTTTATTACTTTGGCCGGTGATTCCTTGAATGAGCCGGGTGTTTTGGCCGAACTGCTCTTGCAGAGTGCTATGTAGGTGTTGCTGGGATTGGGTCATGGTTTTCTGTGTATCCCCTATCTTCTGATCCACTGTCTTATTCAACTCCTGTATTTGATTCTGAATAAGCATAAATAGATTTGCCTCCCCTTCTTTTGGTTTTTGCAGGTCGCGCAGTTTGTGGAAAAGTAAAAAAAATGCTCCCAAAGTGATGAGCAAAAATAGCGAGATAACAATGAGGAGCGCGGTTTGCATATTATTTCTTGATTTATTTTGAGATTAAGTATACAATAACCACCGCGATTAAGGAATGGTGGCACTTCGGCTGTCGCCGGTGGACAATCCGGCAGGATTGTTTAGTGATTAGGAGTATAACACAACTCGGTCTGGTAAGGATATGGACGATAGTGGGAGGAATGAGTATTTGAAAATGTGATGTACGACACTAGAAAATGGCTAAAATACGACCTCATAGTTCAATGGATAGAACAAGACACTCCTAACGTCTAGATCCAGGTTCGATTCTTGGTGGGGTCACGGGACGAATTAATAATTAATAATTATTGGCGTAGACGGGTCGTCGTGGTATATGGTTTTTGCGGTAAATGAGGAGATAGCAAATTGTATAAGTAAGCCGTGGTGGTCGAGTAAATGATAATGTTCATGGCTTAACCGCCATCCCACATAGTCGTTAATTTGTAATTATTAATTAATAATTCGCACCGTAAGGGCCCATGGTCTAGTGGTATAACGCGGCATTCGCATTGCCGAGACCCGAGTTCGATTCTCGGTGGGTCCACTACAGGGTATCTCCAAAATTTTTTCAAGGGTAGTGTTTTTGGTCTATTTGTATACACTATCCTACACAATTTACCATTTTTTTACCATTTTTGCCACGAGTTCGTGGTTTTTTGTTTTTTGGCGGGAAAAAATGAAATTTTCGGCTATTTGTGTAGGATAGTGTATACAAATTTAGGTTTTTTGGCTCTTTTAGGGTTGTTTATTTAGGAGGTTCCTTTTTATCAGGATGATATCTTGGTAGGGTGTTCCCTAGGGAACCGGTAGGTTTTGAAATTGTACAAATGACTGTTCCGTATCAATTAACGAGGCAATAATAACCGGTGTCATGCAGATCTTTGCGGTTTACACTGTTCCTTATTAAACACTTGTGTATTGTGTCAAGCACTCCGGCAAGGGTACGAGGGGGCATTAGGGGCATAAAGAAAATAGTTATTCTGGATTTTTGGCTAAAATAAGGCATTTTCGCCTGCTCTCGGGCAATCACTGCTCAGTAGGATGGAATTGATGAGCTGACATTCCGTAGTAATGTCATTTTCTATTTAGTAGGATATTTCAATTCACCACCGCGCGCCAATAATGGTATTGCTAGAATTAGCTAAAACATACCCAGGAATTTGCTGTCGCCAGTTTGGGTTGCTCCGTGGAGAATGATATCAACTCACTGCGGTATCATAGGTGGGTATCTGTATGCGTGCCTGTGTGTGAACATCTCCGAAAGGATTTATAATAGGGTAAAAAAATAGGGGTATCTAAAAACCATGCGAAAATTTCTATATATAATCTAAATACTCTTTATTAAGAAGTAAATTTTTGTCGTAAAATAAAAATAGGGCAATTATTCTTGTTGTGCCTGAATTAGGCCATGGGGACAGGACGACCAGAGTGGTCGATCCGAGAGTCAGCTCTATATTGGCATTTGCTCAAAATTCGCTCATTTTTTCATAAAATTTGTATACACTATCCTACACATTCTTAAAATGATTTGTATACACTATCCTACACATTTCTAAAAAAAATTTGTATAGGCTACTCTAGACATTTGTCTTTTTGCATTTGAGTAGGCTACTCTATACATTTTCATAAATTTTTTTCTATTTGTATAGACTAGTGTATACAAATTACCTAATCAAAAAAACAACAATGAAAAACCGCCGGCAATTCCGGACGGTCTTGAAATTTTGGGGTGGGGGAGCGAGAGTCAACCGAAGGCGCTGGCGCGCTATCAGGACTCAATCGCTCCCCAGTGAGGGGCACTACTCGTGGCGGTTGCCGCGGATGTTGAAGTGCGTGATCCGCGCCTCCGGCGACAGTCGGTCGTAGAGGAGGCGATCCTCGGGACAGAGGTTGAGGTAGACCGACCGAAACGGCTCGGCCGTGGGCGCGGCAGCCTCCACAGCGCGCCTCTTTCTTACGGCGGTGCCGATGATGATGGTGATGACGAAGATGACGATGACGACGAGCGTCAGGCTCAGAATTGATCCTTCCATTGGATTCTCCTCTGGTGCTTGGCCATTGTACTTTGCTGTTGACAACCGAACTTACTGCCGTGGACAGGATTCTATTGTCTTACCGATTAAAACAAAAAAATCCTATCCACAAACAGATAAGATTCCCTGATTTTCTTCGGTTTTGACCAAAGACTTATCTTTCCCCTGTGGGGTTGGAATTACCACCTTGTCCGTATCGGATAGGCTGGTAGAGAGTCATCGGGCCAATTCCCTCGTCTCTTCTGAATACGGTTGCGATTGAAAGAACTATTATTATAGTACAGTCTGAGTGCGCTGGTGTCAAACGCATGGCTGTGGATATGATGGGGATATTGACAAAATTAGAACGATTCGCTATTATTCCTCGTTATTTCCGTAGTGGCTCGTGCGCATCAATAAAAAGGCGCGCAAGGGCGACCACGGGATAATCCCGAGGCTAGGTTCGTGGCTCGCAAGCCACGGGGAGGAATAATGAGTAAGCCACTCTGGCTCTTTTGTCTCGTGATGTTCCTGGTCGGTGGGGCGATGTCGCTCCACCTGGACGCGTGGATGGTCACGCCGGACATCTGGTACGACAGATCCGGCAACGACTGGTACATGACGAGGTTTGAGGGCCGAATGTACGGCCAGCTGTTGACCATCGTGTTCGGAACGATCATTGCCGTCGCCCTGCTCAGTGTGGCGGGTAGAAAGATCGCCGATGCGGGGTTCATCAAGTCCCATGTCGGCCGGCACGAGGCTGATGGCATTGCGAGACTTCTCGCGCCGATCCTGTTGTTCGGGGCAGTCTTCGCCTTCGTCTATGACCTGTGGCGATGGAACAAACTCTACTGCGAGAGTGCCAGGGCGTGCGGCGCCTACGCCGATACTGCTTCAATGGGACCAATCGGTCTCCTCGGTCTCGTCAGCCTGGCGTTGGGAATCGTCTTCTTCGCGATTCACGATCGCCTCGCGACCAGGTGACCCCGACAGCTGCAACTGGCAGAACGATCGTTGAGGCTACTCCGATCGTTCTGCCGAAATTTCCAAGAAACCCGGAGACCAAAGCGATAGTGTTTTTTCACAAAAACATTGTCGCTTCTCCGGGTTT
>JBBTQT010000027.1:0-10489 GCA_038065575.1 Patescibacteria group bacterium | reverse complement strand
CGGCAGGATGGCGTCGGGGGGTTCCCCGCATCCGGCCGTCAAGACCATTCGGCCATTCCACCCCGGCGCTGGCCGGCAGGCGGACGGCGTGGTCATGTCGAGAATCAGCGCGCCGGTCGGCACATCCTGAGGATCCAGGACCATGAGGTCCGCGGTGGTCGCGACCACCACGACCTGGCTCCGGTGTTCCAAGCAGGCGTGCGCCTTGTCCTGATGGATCACCACTTCCGTGTCTTTGCCCACCGTCTGTTGGACTTCGTCACGGAGGGCCACGAGCCGATCGCGCCTTCTGGTCTGACCGGGATCGTCGCTGTGACCGACGAGCAAAATACTGCTCGGTTTCAAAGCTACGACGCCACGGCTGATCGCGCCACCGGTGACACCGCTCGCGCCGATGATGGCAAGACGCGCGCCGGGCTTGACGCCGGCCGCCTTGATCATCTGCAGAACCAGCTGAGCGGTTCCGGCATCGCCGTGCGTGGAGTTCACCACGCCCGCGAATTCCGGATGCTGTTCCAGGAAGTCCGCGCCATGTCCGGTGGCGTTTTTGGTGCCCGCGCCCCACCCGATGGTGAGCGGGACACCGTCCGTCTGTGCTTCGGCAATGGCGGCGAGAGCCACTGCCTCAGCGTAGCCGTAGGCGAGACCTTTCTTAAGCGCCTTCATGAAGGCGCCGGCCAGCAGGGGGATGATGTAGAAATCAACCCACACCGGCTCCGGTCCGACCACGGGGAAGCCAAACCAACGGATACTGCCGGGGTCCTCGCCAGAACCCGGCCACTCCCGACCGTACTCTCTGAGACGCTCACTGATGAGCGCCGTAGAGAGGTAGCCAGACAGCAGACCGTGGGCGATGAAAGCCACACGAGCCCACTTTTTCCGCACCGACCAATCGCCCGGGCGGGGGGGATGCTGATGAAAGTCCAAGACTCCTCCTGCTTGCCTCCGTCTGCCCGGGGAGGCGGTAGTGGGGATGAAAATATCCCTCTCTTCGGCCACGAACGCTTCACGAAAGAAGAGAGTAACTCCATCCCGAACGGTCAAATACCTTACTGCTTTGACGATTTTTTGTCAATTGATCATAATCGGAATTACCGATTTACTGAACCACAACCAAACCCGCCGACAATCGGGCAATTCAAAAATAAAATCCAAAAATCATTGATCCAGAATATCCGCGATACTATCATTGATATGCCGATCCCGAAACCGACCGAGGTTGATATCCAAAGCCTGATAAATATCTTGCAACCGAAACGGTTTCAAATTCCCTCTTTTTTCCATTATCAACCTTCTATCCACCGCGAACACTTTGTGGGTCATACAAATTCCTTCCACTCCGAGGCCACTCTCCTCGCGCGCCAACAGCACTTCGTTGGCGAAAACATCATCACCTTCTTCATATGGTTCAATCACCGCGCCGACCACGGTGGGCATTCCTTCATTCAAGACATTATCCTGCAAAACCACCATTGTTTTTTTTTCATTCTTACCGTCGCCGGCCGAGAAATCACCGACGAATAAAAATACATCACCCCGAGAAATCACTCCGCAATACATCTTATCAATGTCAAAATCCATACATCTCCTTGATTTCATCCTCCTTGATCTCTCCGGAAGAAAGACCGATGATTAAATATTCAACGCAAGCGATTTTCTTAATATCTCCGGCCAATTTTCCGAAATCTTTGGTTAAATCTTTGTCGCTGATTTTTCCGGCCAAATACGCGCAGGCCTTATCCAAAGCTCCGGTTTTTTTATCCAAAAAATCAACAAATTGATTGACCAAGGACTGCTTGCCGGCCGGCAAACCTTTCATCATTTCCGCGGTGGAATCGGCGAGATTCATATTGATAATAATTATTGTCTTTTTTTTCTAACCGCTTTCAGCTGTTCCTCCACACTGGCAATTTCCTTTTTTCTTTTGTAATCCAATATGCAAGCGGCGACAAACTCGCTGCGACGCCCATGAGGAAACGCTTCGCGAAAATAATCCGCCACGCTCGCCGGAATTTTGATCACCATTCTTTCAATTTTTTCTTGACCACTCATAATTTGGCTAAAATAAGCAGATAATTAAACGATATACCTAAAAAGGTGCACTGTAAAGTGCACCTGTGGATAACTCGGCTTGGATAATGCTCCGAAATATTTACATTTCGTCCACGGTTTCAATGGACAATACACCCAAAGCGTTGACCAGGGTATTTTTCGCCGCCATGCACAAAGCCACGCGCGCCGCCGTCAATTCTTCGTTTTCCGCGTTCAATACCGAATGTTTGTTATAAAATTCACTGAACTTCTGCGCCAGATCAAAACAGAACTTCGCGACTACCGAGGGATTATACTGCGCCAACGCTTTTTTGATCACCTCGGGATAATTGGCGATGAGGATCAGCAATTGTTTTTCTTCCGATTCTTTCAACAATTCATATTTAATTTTTGAATGGCTGATTTTCAATTCCGATTTTCGGATGAGGCTGTTTATTCGCGCCACCGCGTAGAGCAGATACGGAGCGCTATATCCTTCAAAGCTCACCTCCTCGGCGAAATTGAAAACGATTACTTTATTGGCTTCATGCTTTTGCATGGTGAATTTGAGCACGGCCATGGTAAGCGTGTCGGTAATGTCCGCTAATTTTTCCCGGTTCCAATCAGGATGCCTCTCCGCCGATTCGGTAGTCAGATGCGCGCGCACCTGTTCGCGTAAATCATCATAAAGGATCACTCTGCCCTGACGCGAAGACATTTTGCCTTCCGGCAAATTCACCAAGCCGTAGCCGATATGAGTTAGCTTGCGCCGAAACCCGTTTAATTCCAAAATCTTGAATAATTGTTTGAAATAAAAATTCTGCTCGTCGCCGGTGATGTTGATGCTTTCATCAATATCAGGCGCGCTGAATTTTTGCTCGGCCAGTGCCAAATCACTCGTAATATACAAACCGGCGCCGTTCCCTTTGCGTAATAAAGCGATGTCCAATCCATATTCTGTCAAATCGACGATGATCGCCCCCCGCTCGCCGACTTGCGCGATTTTTTTGGCCAAAAGTTCGTCTACGATCTGTTGACCTCGTTCTTTCAGCTCGCTTTCATAAAAAACGCGCTCATAACTGATGCCCATTTCCCGATATATTTTCTCAAAACCCTCCAAACACCAATCGCGGGTGCGACTGAACAATGGCCAAATGGACGGATCATGAGCCTCAAATTTATTTTGTAAGTCTTCCACTTCGTCTTTTTTTTCCGGATGCTCCGCCAAATAATTACCGGCCTCGGCGTAAACCTCCCCCAGCCATTTCAGTTTGTTATCTTCCGGCTCCTTTCCACGACGCAAAGTTATGACACCCCACAAACATTTGGCGACATGGGCGCCGAAATCATTGACATAATTAACGAGCGAAATTTTATAGCCACTTTTATCGTATAGACGGGTCAGGGTGTTGCCGATGCAGATATTGCGCAGGTGCCCGATGTGAAATTCCTTATGAGTATTTTGCGACGGATACTCAATCATCACTTTTCGGCCATTACCATCATCATTATTTCCATACTCTTCCGCCTTTTCCTTGACCTCTTCAATCACCAACCTCGCCAATTCGCCGGTATTCAAATAAAAATTCACATAAGGTCCGAACGCTTTCACCGCACTCACAATTCGTAATTCGTAATTTTTTATTCGTAATTCAATTTCCTTCGCCACTTCCGCCGGATTTTTTTTCTGTTCCTTGGCAATACCAAAACAAGGAAAAGCGATATCCCCCATGGACGGATCCGGCGGCACCGAAAAATCCTCGGTTGAGTCAACCCCGGCTTCTCTTAACAAATTCTTTATTTCCTCCAAAACTTTTCCCAGCATAATCGCTAGACAATTACGAATTAAAAATTACGAATTGTGGCGTTGTCCAATGTCATTCCGACCGGAGCGAAGCGAAGTGGAGGAATCCCACGGTTTATCTAATTTAAGCGGGGGATTCCTCCACTTCACTCCTTTCAGTCGTTCCGGTCGGAATGACAATACTGAAAATTTTTAATTCGTAATTGATTACGCCACTTTTACAAAAAACCTTTTCCCTTTTTGCACGATATCACCCGCTTTAACTTCTTGCGTGTACACCTCGACTTTTTCATCATTCAATTTCACTCCACCTTGTTCAATCGCGCGACGAGCTTCGGATTTGCTCGGTACTAATTTCCCTTCAACCAGCACAGTCGCAATATCATAGACGCTAGGCTTAATTTCCGGTATTTCCTCCGGTTTATCTTTATGTTGGATTACATTGGCAAAAAATTCTCTTCCTTTTTCCGCCGCTTCATCGCCCAAAAAAGTTTTGGTAATTTCATAGGCCAATCGCGATTTGTAATCTTTGGGGTTGGCGCCACCGGCGATTGATTCCTCAATAATTTTAATTTCTTGAAGCGGAACGCGAGTGCACAATTCAAAACCGCGGGCAATCATCCCGTCAGTCCACCGCATTACTTTACCAAACATATCTTCCGGCGTATCCGACAACGCGATCATATTACCTTCACTCTTTCCCATTTTTTTGCCGGTATTGTCCACCAAAAGCTTGGTCGAGAGAGCAAATTTTTCCTTACCAAGCATTGCCTTCATAAGCGTCCGACCGGCCAGCATGTTGAAAGTCTGGTCATTCCCCCCCACTTCTCCATCAACATTCATGGCAACGGAATCATACCCTTGCATCAACGGATACAAAAATTCATGCAAATAAATCGGCTTCTCTTCCTGCATGCGTTTTTCAAACATATCCCTTTCCAGCAATTGCTGCACGGTAAAATTAGCGGCCAACTCCAGCACCGCTGTAAGTTTCATTTCACCAAGCCAATCATTATTGTAGAGCACCCGCGCCGGATTTTCTCCGTCAAATTTCAAAATTGATGATGCTTGTTTCTGGTATAATTCTGAATTAGAGAAAGCCTCCACGTGAGTCAACCGTTGGCGCGCTGCTGATTTATCAGTGGGGTCACCGATCATGGCCGTAAAATCGCCAATCAGCATGATGACATCATGACCCAACTCCTGAAATTGACGCAATTTTAATATTGTAATGGCATGGCCGATATGTAATGTTGACGCCGTGGGATCATAGCCGACATAAAGAGTGAGTCGTCGTCCGGACAACAGTTCTTTTTCCAAAAATTCTTTCCGCGGATAGATATTTTCCACGCCACGGAGGAGCAACTCCTCAATTTTTTGTTTATTAACGCTGATCGGCATATTTCAAAAAAATTAATTGATAATTTTGGCGTTCGCGTTTCTTGCTCTAGCTCGCGGAAAGCGGTATTCTGATTTGAAAACCGGTGGAATGTTCATGCAACAATTCATCCAATTCTATTCCCGCTTTTTCCTCGTCACTCATGTTTTCCGGACTGTATTTTGTTTCCCCAAAACTGATTTCTCCGTCAATTATTTTCTTTTCGCGCGAAGCCAAAAACAATTTTCCACCGCCACCCTCAACTCTTCTATCCGCGTACGCCAACCCCAATCCATGCCCATGACCTTTTTTTCCTTTGGAAAAACCTTTCTCATATATTTTTTCCATGGTTTCCCCATCCATGCCGTCGCAATTATCAAAAAAAGACAGTATTAATTCCGCGCCGCCGACGCCGAATTCCAATTTCAATGTTCCTTGATGGTGAGGCGGATGAACCGAGGAATCAGCGGAATTGGTGATAAAATTATTTATCAAATTGGCGATCACTCCATGCGGGAAAGCGATCCGAATATTTTTATTTTCTGTCAATTCCTCGTCAACCTCCACCATTGACAGCCCGATTATGGATTTATTATAACCGAGCATGAGGTATTGCAAGACTTCAATCAGCCGTTCCAAATTGCGGTCTTTATCCATTTCTTTGCTTCTTTCGGAAATCTTATCCTCGCCGTCAATTCCTCGGATCGCCACATCTTGCATCACCAGTCGGCAAATTTCCCAATTTTTCATCATTCTTTCTCTCAATTCAAGGAGAAACCTAAAATCGGTCATTTCCAAACATCCCATTACCGTGTCGATAAACCTCTTGGCGTCATGATCAAGATATTCCTTGGCCGCGGCTGGCAAGTTATCCTTCCATTGTTTCAAACCAACATCCAATCTTTTCAATTTATCGGCTAAATCGTTGCCCGTTAAATCATTTGTTGAATCATTCTGTAATAAAAGCAATTTATTTATTTCCAAAATTTCCGCGTCAAATTCGTCTATGATAGCCAATGAATCATGCGAACCGACATCTCTTCTGTCGGCCTGGGTCGCGTCCATAGATTCAGTCATATTGTTTTACTTAATTAATTGCTCGTTTAATTTAGCCAATTTTTCTTTGGCCTCGGCTAATTTTTTTCTCTCGCCCGCCACTACGGTCGCGGGCGCGCCCCCGACAAATTGTTCGTTGGCCAGTTTTTTTTCTTGGCTCGCGACATACGGCTCAATCGCGGCGATTTCTTTGCGCAGTCTCTCCATTTCTTTATTGGCGTCAACTTGGCAGTCAAATTTTATTTCAAAATCAGTCGCTTCGCCCGTAACAGTTTTTTTGACAAAAGCGAGCGTTTCCAACCGACCGAAAAATTTGATGACACCCCCATTGGCCGGTATCAAATCTCTCCCGAAAGTTATCACGGCCTTAATTTTCTCTTTCGGCTCGATTTTATGCTCCGCGCGCCAATTTCTGATCTGAACAATGATTTTTTGAATGATCCCGAAATCCGCCTCCACCGCCAAACTGATTTTTTCTTGATTCGCTACCGGCCATTTTTCCACCATCAACATACTCCCATTGTAGGCTTCGTTCCAGATCGCTTCCGTGACAAAAGGCATAAACGGATGCCAGAGTTTGAGAATGGTATTCAAAATATAATTAAGCGTCTCGCTTTTGTCCCCTTCCACCTTGGCGATTTCCAGATACCAATCCGCCAAATCATTCCAAGTAAAATCGCGCAGGGCTTCGCCGGCGTAGGAAAAATTATATTTCTCAATATTTTCTTTTACGGTTTCAACCGTTCCGGCCAAACGAGACATAATCCATTGATCCGCCAATGTTTTCGGTTTTGGCTCGACGATGTCTTTTCCCGGTTCCGAAATGCGTGCCACCATAAATCGCGAAATATTCCACAATTTATTTACCAAATTTCGCGCCCCTTCTATTTTTTCTTCATAAAATTTTGAATCATTCCCCGGAGCAATCCCGCCGAGGACACTCCACCGCAACGCATCGGCTCCATATTGTTTTATGACATCAAGCGGATCAATATTATTTCCCGATGATTTCGAAAATTTCTTCCCCGATTCATCCCGTAGCATTCCATGAAAATAAACATTCTTAAATGGAATTTGTTTGAGCGCGTAACTGCTCATTAAAATCATTCTCATCATCCAGAGATCACGAATTTCATACCCCATCTGGATCCAACTGGTCGGATGGAACTTTTTCATGTCCTCGGTTTTATCCGGCCAGCCTAATGTTGAAAATGTCCACAAGCCGGAACTAAACCAGGTATCAAGCGTATCTTCATCTTGAATAATATTTTTTGAATTGCAATGCGGACAATAATCCGGTTTTTCCAATGTAACAATCGGTTGCTTACATTCAATTTTACAAGCACCATCGCCAACACAGTACCACACCGGAATACGATGTCCCCACCAAATTTGCCGTGACAAACACCAATCCCTAAGATTGAGAATCCGATCAAGATACAATTTCTTGAATCGTTCCGGTGTTATAAAAACTTTTTGCGCGGGGTCATTGTTCAAACCGGTTGTTACGGCCAGGCGCATCAAATCTTTGAGGCTTTTATCCCGCCCCGGTATTTCTTTGCGCATATCAAGCCACCATTGCGTCATCGGGATCGCTTCAATCACATCGCCAAAACGATCCGATGTCCCGACATTCTGAATAATATCATCTTCTTTTTCCAGCAAACTATTTTCTTTGAGCCAAGCAACAAATTTTTCTCGCGCCACCTCAACCGTTAAGCCCTGATAATTAATACCGGCCGCGTCGGTCATCAAACCGTCGGAACCGATAACCGGAATCAAACCAATCGGATCGTCTTTGGCTTTTTGTTTTTCGTATATTTCAAAATCAGTCGGACTATGCGCCGGCGTAACCCCAAGTGCGCCGGTTCCAAAATTTATTTCCACATTTTCGTCAGCAATTATTTTTATTTGAAGTGGCAGAGCCGCGCCAATGTCAATCTGATATTTTTTACCGATATACATTTTATACCGATCGTCCCCCGGATTTACGGCGACCGCCGTGTCCCCCAATTTTGTTTCCGGTCGCGTGGTGGCAATCATTATCGGAAAATCTTTGCTATATTTGAATGTATATAATTTTGCCGGCCTCTCAACATGAATCACTTCGTCATCCGAACAGGTAGATTGTCCCTTGACCGACCAATTTACCACGCGATAACCGCGATAAATAAGGCCGTCATCATACATCCGCTTGAACATTTCATTTACCGCTTTGCTTCGATACCCGTCAAAAGTGTAAGCCAGTCGTGACCAATCACAACTCGTTCCCATTTTTTTTATTTGACCAAGAATTGTTGATTTTGAATTTTCCGCAAAATCCTTAATCTTAGCCACTAACTTCTCCCGGCCTAATTCTTGACGGGGATTTTTTATACCCTCCTGCATGAGGAGTTTTTCCACTTTCGCTTGGGTTGGTAAAGCCGCATGATCAGTCCCTGGCACGAGCAGAACCTTCTTACCTCGCATCCGTTGGTAGCGCGCCATGGTATCCATCAAAGCATTTTCCAAAGCATGACCCAAGTGTAAAACACCGGTTACATTTGGCGGTGGCATCATAATGGAGTATGGCTCACCACTCAAACCATCCGGATTAAAAAAACCCGATTCTTCCCATTTTCGGTAAATTTCATCCTCATACCGCTTCGGCTCATAGGCCTTGGGCAATTCCTTCATAAAATCTTGATTTAACCGTTTCCGTTTGATTTGTTTAATGAAAGTATTCTACTAAATCCAGCCAAAAATGGCAACTCCGGTCGATCTGAATAAAAAACCGCCGAATTGGACGCGATTGACATATTCGGCCGGGGCTGGTACAATAATCCATTCCTTTACCGGGAATCTGTTTTTTGCTTATTTTAGGCTTAATTTCGGACTGTGGCCTTGACTGAAATCGAACAACTCAAAAAGATAATAGAAGATAAGAAGCATATCTTGATTGTTTTTCGCGCCGACGGCCGCGGCGACGCCATCGGAAGCGCGCTTGCTTGGCAATTATATTTAACGGAACACGGCAAACAAGCCGATGTGGTTTGCGCCGATTTCGCATTGCCGGATTCCTTCAAATTTCTGAAAGGAGCAGAATCAATCAAAAAATCACTCGGCAACCTCCAAAAATTCATTATTTTGGTGGACGGCAAAAAAGCCGGTATCAAAGAATTAAGCTACGATGTCAAAGACGAAAAACTGCGGATTTTCATTACCGCCAAAGAAGGATCCGTTTCCAAAGAAGATATCACCACCATGCAATCGGAATTCAAGTATGATTTGATTTTCGCGCTTGACGCTCCCGACCCGGCCTCCCTCGGCAACATATTCTTTAACAACACCGATTTCTTCGCGCGCACGCCGATCGTGAACATTGATCATAAGGCGGGAAATGAACATTTCGGTGGCATAAATTTTGTTGACATTACCGCCTCCACCACCGCGGAATTAAGCTACGGCCTCTTCCAAAAAATGGCGATGGATCGCGTCACTCCGGAAATCGCGAATGCACTCCTTGCCGGAATGATCGCCGGCACCAACAGCTTCAAAAAACCCAATGTCCGACCGGCGGCGCTCTCCATCGCGAGCGAACTCGTCAATCTCGGCGCCGACCGCGGCAACATTATCAAAAATCTTTATCAAACCAAATCTATCGCCGCTTTCCGATTGTGGGGCGCGGTTCTCTCGCATTTGCAACATGATTACAGCCTGGGACTGGTTTGGTCAATCATTACCCGTGATGATTTCGCGCGGACAGGAGCCAAGGAAAACGATCTGGAACCGATTGTGGACGAATTGATCGCCAACTCCGCCGCCGCCCAATCAACCTTATTGTTGTACGAACGTCCGGAAGCCGATGAAACCGGCAAACACGCCATTCAAGGATTATTCCAGACCAAAAAAAATAATTTTGATTCTCACGCCGTCTTGGCGAAATTCAAACCGAAAGGAGAAAAAAATAACGCCACCTTCAAAATAACGGAAAACAAAACCTTGAAAGAAGCGGAAGAAGAAATTATCCAAATCCTGAAACAAAACGACAAATAAGCAATCGGCAATTGTCATTCCCGCGTAGGCGGGAATCCAGGCGAACGGACAAATTGTCGAAAGTGATTGTGGATTCCCGCCGGAGTTTACCCTCGTGAAGACGGGGGCGGGAATGACAAAAAAAATGACATTCGACGACAGCACCAAATAAAAATTCCCGATTAAGTCGGGAATTTTTTTGCCTC
>JBBTQT010000026.1:0-4837 GCA_038065575.1 Patescibacteria group bacterium | reverse complement strand
ATACTCAACAATTTATTCTCGCCTTCTGCTGAAATAGTACCCACAGTTACAAACGCTGTTCCCACGGGATTATTTTTCACATAATCATATGGTGTTGCGTCATACCATGGGGAGGTAAGAGTCAACCCATCTTCAAAGTCTCCGTTCTTGACCAAATTAAGAATCGCGGTGGTTTGGGTATCCACAAAACTGGTACAACCATTTTGGTTGGAAGGACAAGCGCCCACCCAGTTATCGTAATTATTTTCACCGGCCCAATAAATACCATAAGTTAAACCATCGGGCTGATAAGGCTTTCCTTGATTCGGGCCTGGCTCGATATTATAGTAACAAGCCTGGTTGGTTCCTTTCTTAAACCAGCCGCTTTTAACTTCGCTGACCAAATTAACATTTTTGCGGTATTCGCATAATCTGTCTTTCGGATCTCGGAAATAAGATTTAGAATTAGCGCTGGCATCAAAAAATTCTTCGCAACCCTCGCCTTTTTGATCGCATAAAATCGGACGACGATCATAGAGATCAGGATCGTTTTTTAGGTATTGATCAGACCAGCCAACCACCGCGCCATCTATGTCCAAAGTGGGCAAACCAAAACGCTGACAGCCTTTAAATTCCGTTTGGCAGGTTTTTTTTGGATCAATCACTAAATAATTGACATTGTCAACGGGAATATTCGCATAATCGGGATTTTGCGTATCGCTTAAAATTTTATTGAATTCTTGGCTAAACGGCGAAGAAGAATTATGGGTATTAATCACTATGTCGCAGCCGACTTTGTCATCCGGACATAAACTACTGAAAGATTTGAGATAGGAAAATTTTCCGGCCCTGTCTTTATAGCTATCGCAACCGACCATAAAACCGGGCGCTGAATTATTATTGTAATCTCTGTCGCAAACAGCCGGCGTTCTCGTTTTCCAAAAATCTTTAATGAGATAAATATTGCTGGTTATTTCCTTAAGAACGATATTGTCTAAATAGAAAACCGTTGATGGTCCGCTGATAGTTAAACTTTCGGGGAGGTTAATAACCTCGCTAAGATTAACCGGGCCGAGTTTAATTTCCTGCCACTCGTCGCTATTAATAGTTTTTGGAGTATTATTTTTGCTAAAAAACAAATCTGTTCCAAGTTTAGCCGTGTAATTACCAGCGCCTTTTACCCACATCGTCAATAAATATGATTTATCTTTCTTGACTAAATCCTTGACAGAACGACTTGTTGAATTCGTCACTAATATAGAATGTCCGCCCAAGTTAGTAGATTCCGCGCTTGGCGCTACAGCGCTCCATAAACCAGTATCATTGTCGATAGTTTCAAACTGGTCATTAAACAAATTTTTCATATTATTGGCGTTGTTGCCCTTATACTCACGACAGCCGACATTCACTTTGCCGCAAGAAACTCCTTCGCTCGGTATGGCCATATAAGTACAGGTTTTGGTGTCTGTATCATAGACTGCGCCCGGTATCGCCGCGCCAGCCACAATATTCGGACAATAATCAGCTTCAACCGATTTAGTTTTTCTTAAGGGATGGCAATCATCGGAACAACTTACCGTATTTTCATAAAGCCGATAACTGATCGCGCCTTGCGCGTCATAAAATTCTTTACAACGAGGATTGGCAATCGCGTCTTCTTGCGTTTGGCAACGACCCCATTTTAATTCAGCGATGGTTTGCGCGAAAACTTCAGCCGGAGCAGTAGCATCAACCTGTAATTGATATTTTTTCAATTGATAGCCGGTGGTATCAGAGCCAACCCAAGTATAAAAATATCCGCAGGCGGTATCCGGTTTGCGGCAAACCCTCAAATAAGAATAATATTCTTTTCCTTCTCCACCCTTAGTAACTTCGTCTAAGTTGGTAAATTCTTCGCAACCAGAATCAGAAACCGAACAAGTTTTGCCGGTTGCCGGAATAAAATTAATAAACGAAACAGCCGGTTCAAAATTAGTCTCTGACTGACGAAAAGTATTATAACCCACGCAATCCGAAGGACATTTGTCTTGGTTTTTAACAATGGCAGGGAAAGCGCTGTTGGAAGAAACATTGGTGTAAAGTTCGCAGCCAACCTGATTGATGCCGCATTTTTTCGTGAAATTGGCGCATTTAATCGGATCTTCTTCATCAGTTTCGCACTTCAAATAATCCGGCGCGGATTTCAAATAAATTTTATTGACAGACCCGTATTCTTTATAAGAAGTGGTATTCGCGCCCGGCTCTAATTGAAAATCATCAAAATAAACAACGGTAGCGTCGCCCGGTTCCCATCTTAAGGTGCGGACATTTAATTCTGTACCATTAGCTATAACCAATCCATTGTCATCTTTCAGATTATTAGTAGCCACTAGCGGATAATCAAAAGTATAAACCAAGCGCTGCCAACCCGGATTAACCGCCTGGGTAGAAAGTCTGATGGCGGCGCCACCGCTTACTGGATTATCAACATAAAGATAAAGGGCTGTAGAAGCCGCCGGATTAACCCAAACCGAGAAAGTATATTTTTGGCCAGCCACCAGCGGTAAAGGAGCGTCCGGATTAATTTGCGGATTGCCCCAAGGCGCGCTAACCTTCGCCACCACTTTGCCCGAATAAGCAAGAGCCGGATCAACCAAGAAAGTTCCACCCTCAATATTCCAACCATTAACCTGGTCAAGACTGCCGTCGTTCTTGACGCTATAACTTTCAAAACTACCGTTCGGAATCAAGTTAACGCCGGAATTAATTGTTGTTTGAATATATTCATGACAACCCTCGTGGTCATTAGAACAAGCGCTAATATTTTTATTAAAATAAATGGCGTTGCTTCTTTGCTGTTGCAAAGTATTCGTAGTCGTAGTGATTACGCAAGTTGATCCTCCTCCGTATGGTACATCGCAAATTTCAGCGATGCCAGGAATTGAACAAATACAACCGCCGTTTGCCGGATAATGACAAGGCTTTTTGGGGGTTGGTACGCAATTTTCTTGGCAAGGTTCGCCCAAATCACAAGTATGGGTTATGGTTTGAGAAACCATCCTGGGTTGGTCGCAAGTCCAGGTCAAAATTTCTTTATTATCAACGGGCTTCGGCCCATAATTTTTACAATGCCACTTGCAACCCACATTGTTTTGATCGCAGCCGTTAAAATCAATTGTATTTTTAACGAAAGACTTTTCTTGATTGGTGGCGGTATTTTTATAAATAGAACAAGACTCGTATTGCTTAGAACATTCGTCTCCCCCGAAACGCCAAATATTTTTCTCGCGGGTGCAATAGCCCCAGCCCAAACACTGCCCTTTCTCGTCTGTTTTAAGGCAGTCTTGCATATCAACGCAAACTTCCTGCCTTTGATTAGAACCGCCGAGCGGCACAGCGCCATAACCCCTGGCTTCGCAGAAAAATTGCGGCACGCTCAAAACCCAGTTAGGATCAACAAGATGATAAAACGGGCTGCCTTCTTGATTAAAACCATCAACGATTTCTTTTAAGGTATAGTCTTTATTTCCCAATTCCGGGTCTTTGTTGAAAATCTTGGTGGCGGCGATATCCAAACCCAAAGGAACAATTCTCGCGCGCCGTAATTTTTTAATATTAGTTAAACTGAACCTTCCGTTGCAATCATTAAACCCATCAGCCTCGCCAATTTTCCCCACGGTCCAATTCCCTTTCAAAAGATTCTTTTCCATCGCCTCGCTGATAGACATTTTTTCCTCAATCGCCCGACGGAAACCGGCGTCAATAACATTAGTATCCGGCATCACATATTTGGAGTTATCTATAAAACTGGAATAATTGTCCAGTAAATTAACTTGTCCGCCGCTTTTGATTGAAACCGTGGCTAAATCAGCCATAATAACCTTGGCTGCGTCCGCCCCGGGATTAAAGACAACTTTTCCGGTTGGATCAAGACTCCAGCTTGTACCAGGATCTTCGGAAGGATTCAAACCCTTTTTAAGTCTCTCTAAAAGTTTGCTGGCTAAAGTACCAGTGAAGATGCTAATGGCGTCGGCCACGGGTTGGCTGGTGAAAACTTTTTGCGCCGCCGATTTTTCTTTAATAGGCGCTTTTGCTTCTTCCTCAACCACAGTAGCCGGCGTTTTAGTTTTTCCGGAAATTACGCCTTCAACGGACTTCATTCCCTTATTTATTCCACCCCAAATTTTCTGTTCTTCTTCTTTAATCTTTTTTTCTACTTTCGATTGATCGGAAAGAGCCATTAAAGCTCCCATGTCGCTGCCTGAACCAGCCATATCTTTTTGAAGATCTGTTAAGGTAGTGTCGTGACCGCCTGCCTTAAAGTTCGAACTTTCTACGCCCGTGATAAACTTTGCCACCCGTCCGTTAATTTCAGTAATCTGATTAAGCAATTGGCCAAAATATGTTTGGGCCCTATTGGTCTGCGCCTTACATTTAGAGGCATATTGAACGGCGCACGGCGAAGTCGAGTCGTTCGTAATAAGATCAGGCTCGCAATAATCAAGGCATTTAGGACCACTGCAAAAATCATCAACTGAAGCGATTGAGCAACTCACGGGATCACCCAAATCATCAAAATACTTATTTGTATTCGGCAGGTCTTGGAGTTTTTTATTTTCTGTTTTTAACTTGTCCAAAAGACCTTCGTTTGTTATTGCCGCAACATCCGGCCATTTTTGATTAATCTCGTTTAAATATCCCGTAATGTTATTAAAAGAGGCGTTAATTCCATCCTTAAAACGACCCAATGCCTTTTGGGCGGAGTCACTAATCGACGTGTCAGCGTTAAAAAGCTGATTTAATTGTTCTAATTTAGCGCCAAATTCATCACCGGTTTCTGTGCCAGTACCGAAGCTAACCAAATTCTTTTTTAATATGT
>JBBTQT010000025.1:0-1766 GCA_038065575.1 Patescibacteria group bacterium | reverse complement strand
CAGCGTACCATCCCGGTCGCGAAGCGCCAAGGGTGTTGCGTTAGATGTTGGAGTCAAACTATGTTAAAATTATCGGAACGCGCCAACCTAACCGCCAACCTAACCGCCAGAAAATTGTTTTTGTTGATGGAGGAAAAGCGGACCAATCTCTGCCTGGCCGCCGATGTCATCACCAAAGAAAGTCTACTGGAAATCGCCGAGAATTTAGGCGACTCCATCTGCGTTCTCAAAACCCACATTGATATCATTGAAGATTTTGACGCCGACCTCGTCATTCAACTCCAAAGACTGGCCGACAAACATAATTTTCTGATTTTTGAAGATCGAAAATTCGCGGACATCGGCAATACTGCCAAACACCAATACCAAGGCGGAATTTATCATATTGCCGATTGGGCGCACTTGACCAACGCTCATTCCGTCCCAGGACCGGGGATAATCCAAGGGTTGAAAGAAATCGGACTACCGAAAAATCGCGCTCTCCTTCTGCTCGCGGAAATGAGTAGCGCGGGCGCGCTCGCCACCGGCGAATATTCGGCAAGTACCATTCAAATGGCCAGAGAAAACCAAGATTTTGTGATCGGATTTATCACCACCAAGAAATTGACAGACGAGCCGGGTTTCATCAATTTCACGCCCGGAGTGAAATTAACCGGCCTCGGCGATAATTTGGGACAGCAATACCTTACGCCGGAAAAAGTGATTATTGAAAATCAAAGCGATATTATTATCGTCGGCCGGGGCATTTACGAGGCCGAAAATCCAAAAATGGAAGCGGAAAAATACCGCTTGGCGGGCTGGCAGGCGTATCTCCAACGAACCGGAAAATAAACCCGCGCCAAAATTATTTCAATTTTTCCACCAAACCCTTGAAATCTTTCACATCTTCGGAACTGAACGTGCCGCCGCGGCTGGCGCGCTCGCGCTCTATTTTCAGCTTCATCTTCAAACGGTTGAGACGGGTCACTTCCGAGCCGACCGGCTTGCCTTTGAGAGTGGTTTTAACAATGCCGGTAAAGACTTTTTTGTCCTCTTTGGAGATGTTTTTATAGGTAGCTCTTTTGGCGCGAATCAATCGACTGAGACGGCGATCAAAACTTTCTCGTCCGGTGGTGCGATAACCTTTGCCTATTCCGACTTTGAAAGTATCGTCCTTTTTTGTGATCGCCTCCGCCTTTTTTTCCTTGACTTGCCGTTCCCGAATCATTTTGCGCGCGTATTCATAACGGCGATCATCAGCGGCTTCGTCAATAAGGTTATCATCTTGACGACCAACTCGGCTGATGGACGCCGACGGCCGATTACTCGCGCCGATATGGCTGACCGAAGACAGAACCCGAGTAAATCCGCTGTCGCCGACCGAGTGGCTGATCCCTCGGCGCGCGTTTTCCCGATCTTCTGTCTGCTGTAATTTCAACACCGCCAAATCTTGGTCATGCAAGCTAACACTCGGCGCGCCATGGAGCGTCGGCTCGGTCGGCCGGGTAGGAAGCACGGGGGGAAGATTAGGAGGCATATTGATGACGAATTATTAATTAGTAATTACACCACGGTGTGTCATTCCTGTAAAAATTTTCCCACAAGTGCGACGGCTTGTTCTTCGCTCACGCACCAATTGATTCTTTTATCCCGCTTGAACCAGGTGATCTGTCTCTTCGCGAAATGGCGCGTGTCCCGTTTCAGCATTTCCAATGTCTGATCCAAATCAAGCGTTTTTTCAAAATAACCGCGCAGCTGCTTGTAGCCGATGCTATTCATACTGGATA
>JBBTQT010000024.1:0-12086 GCA_038065575.1 Patescibacteria group bacterium | reverse complement strand
AGTCGCCCTTGTCCTGTGGTGGAATACAGCGAAAGAAACGATTGTATTTGTCACCCTCGGCGTTTTCTGCACCCCATTTTTTGAGGGAAAATGGGGGGTTGCTCACGATGATATCAAACTTCATGAGCTTATCATTTTCTATCAGCGCCGGGTTGTTGAGCGTGTCGCCCCATTCCAAACGCGCGCTATCTTTGCCGTGGAGAAAAATATTCATGCGAGCGAGCTGGTAGGTACTGCCGGTGCTTTCTTGACCGTAGAGCATGTAGTTTTTTGATCCCTGTTTTTCTACTTCTTCGCCGGTAAGCAAAAGTAAGTTGCCACTCCCAAGGCACGGGTCGCAAATACGCGCGCCTTCTTTTGGCTGTGCGAGGCGAGCAAGGAGGCGAGCCACACTCGTGACCGTGAAAAATTCGCCCGCTTTTTTACCTGCGTCCGCACCGAATTTTTCAATCATGTACATGTAGCTGCTCCCAATCACATCTTCGTTTAGTTCTGTAAGGTCAATATCATGGAAATCATGAAGCAAGTGGCGAATCATTTTATTGCGCTGGGTGTATTTGCCAAGAATCGCCTCGGAGTTGAAATCAACCCAAAAGACACCCTCCAGTTTTTCGCGGTTTGCCTCTGCAATGCGGTGAAGGACTTTGTTTATCTCTTCGCCAATATTATCCTGTTCTTGGATGTTATAGATATAATCAAACGAAGATTTTGGTGGAAGATAAAAACGGTCAAGTTTCATTTTTTCTTCAATGCGAGCAGTGTCGGCACCGAAACGCTTTTTGTATTCCTCATTATGCTTTTTCGATAGGTCACTTAAGTATTTGAAAAACAGCATGGTAAGGACATAGTCCTTGTACACCCCGCCATCCAGCTGAATACGGGACGAATCGGCCGCGGCATAAAGTTTTTTGTTGAGTTCTTGTTGGGTAAGTGCCATATGGTTATGTGTAAATGGAGATAATATTGTCCGAGAGTGAATTAAGAAAAAATATTTTTTGGGAGAGAAGTTGTTTTTGTTTGATGAGATTTGTTGCTGTGTCAACGACAAGCTGTTGTTGTTTGATCGGCGGTGTTGGTATAGAGAGAGCAAAAAGATCTTTTTTGAGGATTGACCGGACTGTGGCGCCGCTCATCATGTTTTTGAGCGCGTGCTGACCGTAGAACGATCGGAGGTAGTAGAGGAGGTATCCTGGCAATATAGTTTTGTCTTTTATTCGGAGCACGTACAGCGACGATGTTGCGATAGTATGGTTGTCTGTGCAGGTGTACATACCAACTTTCATCCCGCTTGTCCCTGTGCCTCGGATCGAAAGTAGTATATCGTTTTTTTGGAGAAGTGCATCGGTTTTTATACCTTTGTCTTCAATGGGAGACAGGCGGGCGGTTTCAATATGTCCATGCTCATTGATGTCCTTTACTTGCACCACACGAAATGATCCTTGGGGGTCATGAGGCACGGCACCACGAAAGGAGTACCCGGAGATGATTTCAGCTGTGTCAGAGAGGTTTTGGTTCATATGTGTGTATCTGTTGTCCATAATACACCAACCGATATTTCTTGTCAAGTGTTTTCTATACACACAGTGTATAATTACCAAATTGTACTATAAAACCGCCCGTGGGCGGTCTAAATAGAGTCGAGCTGAGCATGCAGTGAGACACCACTTGTCTTCCCCTATAAAATAATCATCCCGCCCGAGGATACGGCGAGACACCATATTTACCCTAAATCACTTCATCAAAAAACAAAATTGAATTCTTTTTTTGAGTTGGAATAGTCCGAAAGAAAAACAAATATTACATCTACCGCCGTATATACTGCAACGGATTAACCCGCTTCCCGTTGATCCTGATTTCAAAATGAATATGCGGGCCGGTGGAACGGCCGGTGTTGCCGAGAATGGCGATGGCTTGACCCTGTTCCACATAATCACCGACCGACACCAACAATTTGCTGTTGTGGCCGTAGAGAGATTGTGCACCGTTGCCATGGTTAATAATAATATAACAGCCATAGCCACCATTATACCCACACTGGGATTTGATTACCGTGCCGGATTTGGTGGCGTAATTCGCCAATCCTTGCTTGCCGGCAATATCCAAACCGGTGTGTCTCCAACCATAATACTGGGTAATGATTCCGGCGGCGGTCGGCCATAAGTACCCGGTGCCGGCCGGGGCGCTGATGGAAGGAATCGGCGCCACCACTCCACCCAGAATGGAACTCTTGATAGTCGGTCGCGGCACGACGGCGATGATTTGTTTTCCTTTGGGAATAATCAGTTCTAGACCAATGGTAAGGCCTTTGCCGCTCGACGGCAAATTATTGAAGGTTGCGATTTCATCGGCATTCGCTTGATAAAGACGAGCGATTTTTTGCAAAGTGTCGCCTCTCGCCACCTTGTAAACCACACCATCCGTCGGGAGGATTTTCAGCTTATCACCCGGCCGGATGTATGAGCGAAAAGACAAACCGTTGGCCCACAAAATACTGTTGACACTGATGCCGAATCTTTGGGCGATCGCGCCGATGACATCGCCGGGTTGAACTTCATAATACACGATCGCCGTACGACCGGACGGCTTGGATCCGACTCCGTCCGTTCCGGCACCCGCGCCCGGAATGATGAGCGGTTTAACGAGAGCGCTGCCCCCGACCGCGGTACCGGCCATTTCCGGTTGAACTTGCCCACCGGCGGTATTGCCGCTCGGCGAAACGACCACGCTGCCGGATTTCCAGGATTCCGGTTTGGCGGACTCGGTCGGAGCGAGCGCTTGGTCACTGCCATACACTTCTTCGAGCGGAGAATAATCCAATTCTCCCGGACCGACTATTTTATACAACAAAGTATTTTCGCCCGGAACCTTGAGGTTGGATCGAGCATGAAGACTACTGTGCGGAAACGCCAAAAATAACAATGTCAACAATAATATCGCTTGCAACAGTCCCCGCTCACCGATTAAATCCATGAAACTGTACTTGCGTAAGACATTGACCACGGTAAATTTTTTCTTGAGGTGGAAAATGAATTTATAGATCGGGAAACCGATTTTTTTGCGGTAGCCACTATCAAGAATGATCAGGCCGCGCCAGATCGTTCGCGAAAAACGCGCCAAACCTCTCTTGACGAGGATCAAAAACTTCAAGAAAAGTAGGAGTGTTTTGTAGGCCAGCCGTTTTTTACTCATAGAGACGCAAACACAAAAGAGGGGTTTTACCCTTGTTTCCCGTCGCTTCAAATCTGCGAATTTGGACTTATTATAGCACAAGTCAGGCTTTTTGAGGAGGGTGAAGCGATTCTATGGTTATCCGTTCGGTCATTTCCCGCGCTGATATGAATGTAGGGATGAATTCGCTATAAATTTCGTCTAAAATCAGCTGAAAATCCACGGCTTTATCTTTCACCAGTCGCGCGATAATCTCTCTTTGGCCGGCAAAAAAAACATCGTTGTGCGTCCATTGCGTTTCTTCAGTGCCTTCCAAATTATGGCGGCGTTCATGTGTGCAGAGCCGAATCACATCTTCCAAAAATTTCTGAACTTTAACATCTCCCGCCGGCAATTTTTGTTCAACTATTTTTTCAAAATCCGGCATAATTTCGGCCAGAAAATACAGATTGAACCCGATGGAACCGGAAGCTGGCCAGGCGTGGGCGAGCGATTGTCCGATTTGCAGATAATACGCCGGCCGCACTGCCGCGGCGTTGATATGGGAAAAAATAAATCTTACCAGGCGATCATAGGCGTAGTAGAGCCCGGCCTCTTCTCGCACGCCAGAATCCATGGGTAATTCCGAGTCATTCATAATCATGGTGTCGTCGATTCCGTACTCGTTTTCGGCTGTTTCTATATCTTTCTGTTCTTGTGATTTACGCGCGGCCGCGTATTTTATTTTTTCGGCGATGGAAGGAGGTAATTTATCAATTTCCACGCTGTCCGGGTCGCGATCAATTCTGTTTGCCAATTCAAAAATTGATATTCGCTCACCACCCATCATGACGCATGGCAAACAAGTCAATAATTGCGTAAAGGCGTCTTCATCCTGTAGATACCGCTCATAATTCACCAACGGTTCGTTGCTCGCGATTTTTTTGGCGTCATTTGCAACATAGCTCGCCACTTGTCGGTGACTCAATCCTTCAAAATAATCATACGGAATATTGGGGATTTCGGCTTTGCCAAGTACGACCGATTCCAAATAGGCGCGCAAAACCAAAATCGGCAGATATTCGACCAGGAGAGGAACAATTTCCTTCTTTTTGGCGATGTCGGAACGCGATTTTATCAATTTAACGCTCGCGGGAATATCGAGAGCGATGCCGTTTTTTTCAATCGCTTCTCTTAATTTTGTTGGAATGCCGGCGAGCAATTCACCATCCAATTCCTTGATAAACAGTCCGTTTTGCGTCAAAGCATTTTCGGCGGCGTCGTAGATTTTCACTGTGCCAAGGCGAGGGATATTGATTTCGGCCAGAACTGTTCTTGGTGTATTGACTTCTTTGCCGCGAAAATCAAGTTCAATCGCGCCGCGATCAAGGAGTCCGCCATACGAAACCACCGCGCTCCGGCAAAAGGCCGCTTCCACCTGCGGCATGTCCGTCGCCATCACTTTCTGAATAATGGTTCCCTTGAATTCCTCGCTGACTTCCGACATCTCCACAAAAAAATCTATAATTTTGCCGGCATTGTCTTTAATTGGCGTGATTCTCAAATATTGAACGACCCCGTCCCCGACTGAAGTTTTGATGCGCACTTCTTTGGCATCGCCAAAAACCGTGAAAAATCCCTGGCCGAATCGTCCGGTCGCCCCTTCGTCGTCTTTTTTATTGCTTTCGTTCGGAATCAACAAATAATTGATAATGGTGTGCAAATCCATTCCGACCGGATCGCTGGCTTCCACCACCAAATCCAATTCTTCGGTTTCATCTTTATTAATTCCGCGGGCTTCCCGAGATTGAGCGCACAGATAAGTATCAACCCGCACTTTCGGAATTTCGGCAGATTGGCCGCGGTTCTTTTTGACCGCGTCCAGGCTGTTTTGTAAAATTTCGCGAATCCAGAGATAGCCATCGTTGACAATCTGGCTCTCGGCCGAGTGCATAATGTCGCGCGTTGCCTTGCTCCGGTCAATTCCGTTCTGCGTTTCCAATGTATGAATCGCGAGCGCGAGCGGCGTTCCAGAAAACTCCTGGAAATAATGTTCGTCTTCTTTCTTGGCTTGGACGAGCGCGGAGAGGGGTAATTCCGCTTGGTATTCTTCTTGCTCGATGCCGTTTTCAGCACTGTCTTTCTCGTTTAAAATTTCCCCGCCTTCCAAAATATACATCAGGTAACCCCGACAGGAACGAGGGACATTTTGGTATTTTATTTTGGTGAAATTCACAGGATGATCCGGTCCGCCTTTTGATACCGCAATAAAAATTTTGCGCTTATCCGGAGGAATTTCCGTGAGGTTAAATCGTTGATCATCCCAAGGATAATTGACAGAGGCTTCATAAATCAGATCGCTGATCGCTCTGATTTCATCCACCGGTTTATCCATCAATTTGTTCCGGAAAATGAAATCAGCGCGACGGAGGCAGTCTTTCTCTATACCCACTGCCGGTGAAACATCGGCCTCACGACAATGTGGATCGGAACGGTGTTTGGATACCTCCATAAAATTGTTCATAAATTCCACATACGCGACCAGATATTCTTCGTCATACTCTCTGAAATATTCCTCTAATTCGCCCAGAGGAAAATAAGCGCCAAGTTGCAAAACATCATTCAGGTATGTTTTTCTCCTCAGGTACTCCATTTGAAAGCGCTTTCCGGATCGGCTCTCGTCGTGAAACGCGGCCGCCCGGTCGGTTAGGTGCATCATACCTTCACAATTGTATTCTTCAAAAAAACATAGCCAACGATACAATGTCACCTCCTTTACAAAAAAAATGTCAACATCAATATAATTCTTGAGATACTCACTTACTCGTCCCTCAAAATCAAAGAACATTCCAGCGAAATCCGACATTATTTTTTGAATCCCGTCCATTATTTTCTTCTTGTCCTTAAAATCATCCAATAAGGTTGAAATAGCTTCCAACACTTTATCTCTGACGAGATTTTCCCGTTCACCTTGTGATAGAGCGTAAAATTCCAAAAAAAACTCTTTATTGAACCTCGCCCAGTTAAGCTGAATCACTTTAAAAATCGTTTCCCGTCGTTTGTCTTCAGCCTCGGTTTCCGCGGTTGTTCCGGTCGATTTTTCGGGTGTGAATTTTCCAACGCGGGAGGCAGTCTGGTCAAAACCAGCGTCCGCGTTCACTGCCCCTACACGGCCGATTGTTTCTTCTTTTTTATTCTGTCCGGTACTATCCAAATTGGAAAGGTAAACATTGATGGCGGCGGGCGCGTCTTTTTGTCGTTCATACACTTGGCGATCGATCACCAATCGGCGGCCGTCTTCAATAATAAATTCATCCGACTCCTCCTCAAAATCAGTGACATACAATTGATAACCGGCGTCAGAATGAAACCGCTCGCATTTTTTCATTCCCGAAATTTCCGCCAGATCAGCGGCATAAATTCGGGAATCCAGATAGATCGCATCCGGTATTCGGAGGGCTCGGAATGGTTTGGTGTTTGGAAGAAATGCTCGGTCTTTCATTTCTCCTTTCGCTATTTTTTTGAAAGTCTCGCGCAACCTCTCCGACAGATTGTCTTCTCGTTTATTGCTCCTTGAGCGCGTCTGCATTTTCTCCAATACCGGGTAGAGCGCGTTCAAAACAGCGATTTTTTGCGCTTCCGGAATCACGGCCGACAGAATCGCCGAAATCATTTCTTTGGCCGCCGCGATGGCGACAGCATCAACCGCCAACTCGCTTCGGCTTTCCGGTAAGGAACAGGCAAGGGGGAAATCCAGAGCCAGTTCTTCACACAAATTTTCACCTTGAATTTCCAAAGATTCAATCACCACACCATTGACCATAATGACCGCTCGGGAATGATCAGCGATGCTCGTAGAATATTTGATCCCAACATTTTCGCTTTCTATACCTCCCAACCCGTCCCAACTATTTAGCAATTCTCCGTTTAGGACAATATCGCCACGGCCGTTGTAAGCCAAAAGCGCGCGACACAATGCCTCGGCATCCGCGCTGTCAAAATCTTCCGCTTCCACCGACACTTTGGTGCCCTGTTCCAGAGTATCGTCTCGCTCCATATGCGCAAAACATCACCCGTTCTCTCGTGAATTTTGAATTCAATGATATGGCCGGTTTTTCCATCGTGCGTTTCCACGCGCACGATGTCGTTTTTCCTTTTTAAGTGTGACAGCGCGGTATAAAAACCGACGCCAAAACGGCCGATGGTTTCCTTGCCGGTTTTGCCGGAGACTTTAGGGATCATCAATTTCTCCAAAATGACATAAGGATTCATGCCGGCGCCATGATCTCGAACCGAATATCCCTTTTCGGCGATTTCCACCTCCACACTACTCATTCCTTCCTCGTCGGCATCAATGGCATTGCAGGTAAGTTCAATGATGGAGCGATTGACTTCGGCGGACTGGGAATGAATATCGTGCTCCAAATTGGCCGGTTTCCAATTTCTTCGAGTAGCCCCCACTAATTCTTGAATGATTGTCGAACGCTTCTGCTCGCGGAATTGCAAATCATAGATCGCGTCGTTGATTTGCATGGTTTCAACATGTTCGGCGTAGAGTTCTTGGAGAGGATGGTTCGCGGCTTCAAAAGTGGTGCGCCATTTAAGGAACATTGCCGCAACCGGTTGAATTCCCGCCTCGCGTAAATAACTGCCCACCTCCGCCCGGATTTCCTCCAATTTTTTCCCTTGATTTATTCTCTTGAAGGCGTTCAAAATTTTCATGCGCGTATGCTCCACCGGGATGCTTGATGATGATTGTCGTCCGGTAGAAGCGAGGCTGGTTTCTATATCCTCATCAATTTCCGTGTTGAGTTGCAGGTAAGCGCTCGCTACCAAAACCTCGGCATAACCGACCAGTTGATTGAGCGGTATCCATTTTTTCAGTTTTTCCGCCTTTTCCACTGAACCGCGATAATATTCCAAAAAATTTGCCCGTATCCTCTGCCATTCCGGGGGCGACAGCGTGTCCAATTCAGCAAAACTGGTTCCGAAATGGGTTCGCAAAACCTCGTCAATGCGCGCGCGGGTGTTGGCGATGGTTGGCTCCATCTCCTTGATTTCTTCGGTCGATCGCTTATAAATATCCACCCCATCGGCATACAAAACTTCGGCCAGTAGATGACTGCTTTCCTTTAATTTCATCGTTTGTTCGGATTCCGGTGAATGTCTTCTGCCATCCATATAGTTGTTTGGCGATTGAGCGAGGATGTTTTGGGTTTAATAATCAAGATTGCGGTTTTGGGAGTATTATAACATATGTCCGCGGATGTTTGCAGGATTTTGAAAAATACACATACAAAAAACACGGCGTAAAGCCGTGTCTAAAAGTTGAAGCTGGCACATTTTTACGGAAAAACGCGCCCAAAACCGTCGCGGTCGTGCCGCTAGTCGTCCTCGTACTCGACGGCCACCCGCTTGATCCGCCGGAAGCGAACGAAGCGGAAACCCTGCCCGCGCGCCCCTCGGAACTCGACCTTGGCTCGACCTTGGCAGGATCGTTTTCCTCAGTCGCCACTGACCAGAGCATGGGCACGCCCTCCGTGCAGAGAACCGAGATGACCGAGAGCGGGGCGACGACCACCATCACACCGTAGTCACCTTCGCGGAAGCGACGAGCGATCTGGTGAGCATCGTCGAAGGGATGAACTTCCTGCTCGATGACGGTGCCAGAACCGTACATCCGGCGGAGTTCGTCGAGCTGGCGGGGATGCGGGTTGTGGCGAGACATCCAAAGTACCTTCACAGTGAACCTCCTATCGTTAATTCCACTAGCGGAAAGTCGCTAAGGAATGGGCTATTGTAGCTTAATTTTGGGAAGGTGTCAATCGTTTCGTTATAAAACAAAATTCCCGCGCCGGACGGGCGTGGGAATAAGGCGAATATCTCATTTTTCTATTGTTGGCTGGCCATTTGTTTATTTTCAAACCTTGACCTTTTTTAATCCCAAGAAATAATCCACCAACTCGGCAAACGAGTCAAAAGTTTCGGCTTTTTTGGTGGCCGTACCGAAACCATAGGAAACATGGAAAAATTTCATTCCCGCTTCCCTTGCCGCGGTTTCGTCTCCGGCCGTGTCGCCGATATAGACCGGATGTTCCAGCGAATAATCCGCACCGATTTTTTTCAGCATTTCTCCCTTATTGAGTCCGGACATTCCATAACAATCATAGCCGATAAGCGCGGGTTCCAGGCCGGAAAATCCGAAAAAAAGACGCAAATACCATTCCTGACAGTTGCTAACCAAAAAAATTTTGTTCCGTCGGGCAAGAGTTTTGATGCCGGTTAGGGCGCCTTCATAAAATACTCCACTCCTCGTTCGCACGACCAAGTCTTCGCACTGATTGATGGTCTCACGCAATCCCGGATAACGCGCGACCAGCCCGGGCAATAAAATATCAATGCATTGATCATAAGGATGACCGGAGACGCCGGCAATTTCTTTTGGAGTGACTATTCTTTCAATCCCAAGTTTCGCGAGGGCGTTATTCCATCCTTCCGCGCTCGCCGCACTGGCATCCCAAAGCGTTCCGTCGATATCAAAAATAATGGCGTCGGGAGGCATAATTTGTATTTAATTATAGGAAAGTATACATCAGTGGGGAAATAAATCAAAAAATCCCCCCAACACGTCTTGAATCCCAATCGTTATTATGTTAAAATACCGCCGTTCAGAATGGTACGGTAGCCAAGTGGTAAGGCAGAGGTCTGCAAAACCTCTATTCGCGGGTTCGATTCCCGCCCGTACCTCAATTGGGATTATCGCCGAATGTCGTTTTTCTGTCATTCCCGCGAAGGCGGGAATCCAGACGGACGGACAATTTGTCGTGGGTGTTCGTGGATCCCCGCCTTCGCGAGGATGACATTTGGCCATTTGGTGACAATGCCGATTTTTACTGCCTAATCGGCATCACGATATACAAATAATCACTTCTACTCTCCGGAGTGAACATACAGGGCGCGTCCGGAGCGTTCACCTGCAAAATACCGGTTTCACCCATATTTTGCAGGCCATCCAAAACATAACGATGATTCAACAGAATTGAATTTTCTTCGCCGCTCAATTCCGCTTCCATCTCGGACAAATGCTCTCCGGTTTGATTGTTAGTGGAAGACACACCAACATTGTGTTCGGAAACATTCAGATCAATAGAGACGGCGTTTATGCCGATGGCTGTAAAAATACTGGCGGCTTTAATTTTGTTCGCCATCACATCCACCGGAAAAACCGCTTTGGTTTTGAAGGCCGCCGGAATAATTTGAGCGTAATCCGGATATTTGCCTTGCACCAAGCGAGCGGTCATCTCAAAGGCATCAAACCGGATGGCAATTTGATTCGCACTCACCCAAAGCCTCACTTGCTTGTCGGCGTCAATATTTTTGGCCACAGTCAAAAGGCGGATTATTTCGTACACCACCCGCGCCGACACAATGCAATTTACCGGCTTATCCCCTTGCGTCAAAGCCACTCTGGTTTCGGCCAAACGATAAGAATCAGTGGCGGCAAGAATCAGTCCGGAATATCGATCGCTGAAAAAATTAAAATACACCCCGGCCAATTCCGACCGGATTTCGTTTTTGGACGCGGCCAAAACCGTTTTTGCCAAACCCTCTCGCAACACATCCACATTCACCGCGTAAGCGTTTTCTTCCTCCACTCCGGGAATCACCGGATATTCCTCGCCGGACGCGCCTTTGATTTTGGTGCGTGAACTGCCACCGGTAATCGCGAGCTCATTATTGTCCAAATTCATTTCCACTTGTTCTTGATTTAACAATCTCACATAATCATTCAAAGTTTTTGCCGGAACCGTAAATGAACCGACTTCATCCACTTTGGCTCTAATGGTGGTTTTCACCGCCACCTCCAAATTGGTGGAAACAAACTCCACTTTTGAATTATCCGCCTGCAACAAAACATTATTCAATATCGGTAGGTGGGCGTGTTTGCCGGCTAACGGACTGACCAAATCTAAGGCGTGGATAAGATTTTCTTTCGTACACGTGAATTTCATATATTTATATAATAGTAGTAATAGGGACGGTGGATAATTCGGATAAGTGGTTTTTTGCTCTTAAAATCGGCCTTTTTAGAGCAATGTCCTGTGGGGGGACAAAGAATTGTTTTTTAATATTATGTGAATAACTTTGGTGTTCGGTCGGCGGCTGGGGATAAACGATTTTTTTCTTAACAGTTTTTGGGGATGTCAGGGCACAATAATTCAGCCGGTTGTTATCAAGATATCAACAGTTTGCTAACTTTCAACGGCTGTTGGCGTACATTCTTTGTTTGATCAAATCCATATCTTGTTTTAATTTCAGACTGCTTTCAGCTTCTAATTGAATTTTGGTGTGGGCGTGCATGGCGGTAGTATGGTCGCGGCCGCCCAATTCTTCACCAATGGCCGGGTAAGACAGTTTGAGTTCTTCGCGCAACAAGAACATGATAATCTGCCGGGGCATGGCAACGCGTTTTTCTCGGCTTTTGCCGATGATGTCTTCCAGTTTTACATCATAAAATTGGGCGACCACCGCCACCAACTCCTTCGGAGTGAGCGAGCGGCGCATGTTTTGTTCGGATAGACTGTTCAAAATGGCTTTAACACTTTCCGGGCTCGGTGGAATGTTTTTGAGTTGATGCATGGCCATGACTTTATTGAGAGCGCCTTCCAACTCCCGGATATTGGTCTGGATATTGGTGGCGATCAATTGCAAAAGGGTAGCGTCAATAAGAAAGTTTTTTTCCTGCGCTTTGGTTTGGAGAATGGCAACGCGTGTTTCCAAATCCGGCGCGGCGATATCCGCGATCATTCCCCATTCAAATCGGCTGCGCAAACGATCTTCCAAGGCGGGGATGGCTTTTGGTGGGCGGTCGCTGGATAGCACCACTTGTTTGCCTTGTTGGTGCAGTTCGTTAAATGTATGAAAAAATTCTTCTTGGG
>JBBTQT010000023.1:0-3288 GCA_038065575.1 Patescibacteria group bacterium | reverse complement strand
CAAAAAATTCTTGATTTTGTCAAGAAAAATGAAGGCACCGATCCCAAAGGTATCGTGACTTATCTTGGCCTTAACGCCTCGGGTATTTTTCGACATCTTAAAAAAATGGAACAGAATAATTTCCTGTACAAAGTGGGCAAACCGCCCAAAGTAAGGTATTATTCTTATGTGACCAATATTAATATGGAGTCAGAATTATTACAGAATGGCATCAATTGGGCGGTTTCAGGCGATACCCGTCTCATAGTGTCCGACCAACTCTGTGAAACACGGGATATTTTTCAGGCTCGATCAAACCGATTGTTGAATGATTTAAAAAGAATAGTTAAAAATGAAAACCTGGTGTACTTGATTGTCGCCGCCATTGGTGAAATTGGTAATAATTCTTTTGATCACAATATTGGTCGCTGGCGTGACATTACCGGTATATTTTTTGGCTTAGACGAAAAGTCGCGAACAATCATCATCGCGGATCGGGGGCAGGGTGTGCAGGCCACACTTAAACGCGTTCGGCCGGGAATTCAAAGCGATGCCGAGGCTTTGAATGTGGCATTTTTGGAAACGGTATCCGGACGAGATCCGGAACAACGAGGTAATGGCCTTAAATTCGTTAAAAAAATAGTTGAGGAAAATCAGTTGTACTTAAAATTATATACCGGTAAGGCGGTGGCTGAAATTACCAAATCCGAAATGAAAATAACCGAATTTGACACTGTTATCCCCGGCACTTTAACTTACCTAATTTTTTAATTATGCGTCTTGAACTAAAGAAATTCGGCACCGTTCTCACTTCTCGTCCGTCCGGCAAGGAGGCTTATTTGGCCGCCAAAGCCTATACATTGCCGAAGGATGTCGCTGAAAAAATTGAAGTAGATTTTGCCGGCGTGGAAGTTTTGGCGCCATCGTGGGCCGATGAATTTATTACGCCATTATTGGCTGATTTTTTCGGTAATGTAACATTGCTTCCGAGCGCAAACGCTTCGGTGAAGGCAACATTGGAAATTATTTTGAAAAAATAAACCCGACATCATGCTCACTGCTGACTTTGACTACGATTTACCGGTCGGACGCATCGCCCAAGCGCCCGTGACTCCGCGGGATTCGTCGCGGTTAATGGTGGTTGATAGAAAACGGAAAAAAATTGAACATAAAATTTTTTCAGACATTGTTGATTATCTCCAACCGGGCGATCTTATTGTTTGGAACAATTCCAAAGTTTTTAAGGCGCGATTGTTTGGCCAATTGCTTTCCACGGATGGAAAGTCCCTCCGCGATCACCCGAAACCGGTGGAAATTTTTTTGGTGAGGCCAATGGAGAATCCGGGTATTTGGAAAGCGCTCGCCAAACCCGGGCGGCATGTGAAACCAGGAACCCGCGTGCAATTCGCGCCGGATTTTTGGTGCGAGGTGGTGGCGAAAGAAACTGAAGGAACCACGCTTGTGCAATTTCCCGATGACGCCGAAGGCGTCCGCGCCAAAGCGAACCGGTATGGCGCCGTCCCATTGCCGCCGTATGTAAAAGACGAACGCCACGAACTTGACGCGTACCAGACAATCTACGCGCGGCACGAAGGTTCGGTGGCCGCTCCTACCGCCGGATTTCATTTCACGCCGGAGCTTATTCAAAAATTAAAAGACAAAGGAATAGAATTCGCCGAAGTAACCCTCCATGTCGGGCTCGGAACTTTTTTGCCGGTTAAGACCGAACGGGTAGAAGATCACACAATGCACAGCGAGGTGGTGGAATTGTCCGACTCGGCCGCGGACGCTATTAATCTCGCCAAAGAAGAAGGCAGACGCGTTATCGCGGTCGGAACGACGACGGTTCGGACACTGGAAGGCATCGCCCGATTTTCCGCGGCTTTGCCGGAAAACGGCATCAAAAAAAAGTTTGTTGAACCGTATCACGGCGATCTCAACCTGTTCATCACTCCCGGTTTCAAATTTCAAATCGTGGACGCGCTCATCACCAATTTTCATCTGCCGAAATCAACCCTACTCATGCTGGTATCGGCTTTTGCCGGCGATCGGGAATTTATTTTGGATTGTTACAAAAAAGCCGTTGAAGAAAATTATCGTTTTTACAGTTTCGGTGACGCGATGTTTATTCATTAGCCGCCTTTTTATTAAAAGCTCCGATGAAAGAAATGCCGGTTTACAAGCCGGTTATTGTTTTTTTATCGTCCGATTCGGAATTGCCTGCCGTCGTGTTTGGCAGCCCCGTGTCGGGCTCTTGACAGGTTTTTGATTAAGGTATATAGTTAAATATATAAACAATTAAACAATTAAATTATCATTTAACTAATACCGATATGCTCAGCAAGGAAGAAATCAAGAAGAATCGCGACCGGTTCAACGGGGAGGACAAAAGCACCGTTGCCACCTTCAAAGCGTTGAGTGATATCAATCGCTATCGGATTTTTCGTATTCTGATTGATTACCCCAAACTTACCATCGGCGACATCGCCCAGATATTGGACATTTCCTTGCCATTGGCTTCGCAACACCTCAAAATTTTGGTTCTCAACAATCTTATTCAGAAGGAACGAAGCGGTAAAAGGATTCTGACCAGATTGGAACGAAAAAATCCATTTGTCCAGGCCATCATCAAGGCAATCAAAATTATTTTGAAATTGAACAGATATGAGCAATAATCCTTCGACGAACAAGGTTTTACACAAACTGCGCTTGGTAAGAAAATCACAAAAATTATGTCAAATATGTTAACCACTTATATTTATTAATCTAACCCAATACTATATGTTGTGGACTATCGCTATCATTTTAATCATTCTGTGGTTGCTTGGCTTGGTTACTTCTTACACGCTCGGAGGATTTATTCATATTTTACTGGTTATCGCTATCATAGTAGTGCTCTTGAAAGTAATCAACGGTGAAAAAATAATTAAATAAATTTTTTCTATGGAAAACAAATTCAAAAAAGGACTAATACTCGGTGGACTACTGGCAGCCGGAGCCGCCATCGGGTTGGCGATGACCAAAGGAGGAAAAGAACTATCGGAAGAATTACAAAAGGATCTGAAAACCTTGGCTAGACATTTAAAAAAAGGACTTCACAATCTTGATGATGTTACCAAAGAGAGTTTTGATACGCTTGTAGCTACAATCGTTGAGGAATATTCCAAAAAGAAAGAATTGGCAATTGACACCAAAAAAGCCTTGGTCGATGCATTGGAGGAAAAGTGGCAGGAAATGGAAATAGAATATCTGGCCGAGAAAGATTATAAAGGGGAAAAATAATTTAATTTATTCTAACTGATAAACATA
>JBBTQT010000022.1:0-1103 GCA_038065575.1 Patescibacteria group bacterium | reverse complement strand
GAACGGACACAGGCCTTTGTGATTGACGCCGGCCGGACGAAGCTGGACATATTCGCCGAGGAAATCCACGATATCGATTTTTTCTTTGATTTGTTGGGTATCGGACACATTAAAAAAATCAAAAATATAACCAAAATCGGCGATTGACGCTTGTTTGTACTCTACTACATTACCGGCCATTTTTCAAGGTTGAAAGTTCAGGGAAATTCAGGTATACTTTCACTTTGCCCGATAAAACTCAACACTATGCTTACCTTGATTATAATTTTCCTCTCTATCTGCCTTATTTACAGCCTGATAGAGCCATTTTTGCTTAGAAATAAGTACCAAACGCTCGTAAATCATAAAATCCCCCGTTCGTTTGACGGCAAAAAAATCGTCTTCGCTTCCGACATTCATCACGGACCGTATTTCTCCAGGGATAGGGTGAGAAAATTCGTTGACAGAGTGAACGCGCTCCACCCCGACATTATTATTCTCGGCGGGGATTATGTCGCTTATAGCCGGCGCTACATTACACCGGTTTTTGAGGAACTGAAAAAATTGCGCGCCACGCGCGGTGTCTACGCGGTGATTGGCAACCATGACAACTACGAGGATGGAGAATTGACAAAAAAATGTATGGTTACGGCCGGATTCCATATTTTGGATAATGCCGCCGAGTGGATCGAAAATGACAACGAAAGAATCAGAATCGGCGGGATCGGCGACATGTGGACCCAAACCCAGGATTTGGAGCCGACGCTCCGAGACACGACACCGAACGATTTTGTGATTCTAGTCTCCCATAATCCGGATTTTGCCGAGCGAATGCCACTGAACAGGATTGACCTGATGGTTTCCGGCCACACCCATGGGGGGCAGATTACTTTTTTCGGCCTTTTCGCTCCGTACACAGCTTCCAAATACGGTCAGAAATATCGCGAGGGCCGGATAAAAAAAGGCGATACGGAAATCATCGTATCGCATGGCGTCGGGACAATTCTTCTGCCGATGAGATTTTTTGCCCGGCCGGAAGTGGAAGTGATCACTTTGAAAAGTGGAAAATAGAGACTGGTAAATAAACTGGTTGGTGATACAATGAAAAAAGCGGTAATCTTACT
>JBBTQT010000021.1:0-2513 GCA_038065575.1 Patescibacteria group bacterium | reverse complement strand
CGATCAGATCGCGAATATTCCGACATTCTGGCGTTGAATATTCCAGATGCGGCCAGTCGACATATAAACGAGCGCCGTTCGGTAAATAACCAATGCTCTCGATATGCCGCAGATCTATTTCTTGCTCTAACTCGCGGTCAGCATCGTCCGAACAAGCCTCCCATTGAGAATCTTGCCCGGTATTGGTCAAAGTAAAAAATTCACGTATAAATTTTATTAATACGCCGAATTCTTTAGCGTTGGCTATCCTGATGCTATTGCGCGTTCGAACGCGAACAGACCATTCGGTTTCTATGCCAAAAACTTTTGGGATCCTCATTTTTAGGTTACCCCCTTCTTTTTAAAGAACTATTTTATTTTGATATTTAATTATAGTTCTAAAAAACTTTATTTGTCAACCCCGTTTAGAGGTTTTTATCAACAGTCGCTATTTTTGATAAAATAAGCCGCGGGCGTATCGGTCAATAAGAAATAAAAGGACAACGAACAGGTTCGAACTTCTAACGGGGTCAAGGAAATTTGAGCGGATAAAAAAAGAGGGAAGTTTTAACTTCCCTCTAAGATTGATTTACACAGCTTCGCTGTCGCTAGGGAGATCACCGCGCTCTTTCTCCACCTCTTTGGTTTCCACTAGGCTGATGACTCTCTCAACGGTCTTGCCCGGCCGCAGAATGAATTCCTGACGCAGAGCATCTTTGTCAATCAGATGTTTGTTCTGGCAGAACTTTTCCGTGGCAGCCGCCAAAAAATCGTCTAACGTTAAGCCGCAATCGCCCTGCTTGTCCAGCTCGCGCCGGATAGCTTTGCGCTTCGCCTCATCGACGATCGCTTTCAGCAAGGCGCCGGAAACGAAATGCCGGAAATACAGAGTCTCGTTTGTGCCGTCTACATAGTCCACGCGCATAAACTCCGTCTCTTCCGTGTCCGTAAAAATGAAGTTAGCGATCTTTTTGATCCAGTCGTTGACCAAGACTGCCTTGTCATCATTTTCGTGGCGCTTGTCGAAATAAAGATCCGAAGTTAAATACTTGCGCAAGATATCCTCAGCATGCTCTATGCGTGTCGGACGGCTTACCATCACCTTTAGGTCAAGTCGGCCTTCTCGCATCACAGCGGGGTCGATCATATCCGGACGGTTAGAGGCCGCCAGCACAAACACCAGACCGCCGATCTCATCGAGACCGTCGACCAAAGAGTTGAACTGAGTCACGTAGTCGTCCTTCACGTCGGAAGAAATTCCGGTGCCGCGCGTTCTTAAGAAAGATTCCACCTCGTCAATAAAGATGATGGTTGGAATGCCGGTTTCCTTGGCCTTCTCCACCGCTTTCTTGAACAATTCGCGCAGTTTATACTCGGTCATGCCGACCAACCAGGCAGAAAGCTCCGGACCGCGCACATAAAGGAAGCAGCCCATAGCTGTTGGGTTATTGAGCTTTTTCCGCATATACATCGTCAATTCGTGAGCAATCGCCTTGGCCAACATGGTTTTGGCACAGCCAGGAGGACCGATCATAATCGCGCCCTTGGACATTTCGAGTTTCTGTTTCTTAAAAATCTCGGGATGAACCAACGGCTCTAGAATGTTGAAAGCAATAGCGCTCTTCTGTTCCGACAAGCCGCCGATGTCGTCCAAAGAAATATTCGGAACCTTTTCCAGCTCCAATTCGCTCAGGTTGGCGTCCTTCGGAATCTTCTCCAGAACGAAGTGCGAATACGGATCGTAGACCACCACATCGCCGGACTTCAGGCTAGCGAAACCAGGGACCAAATAAACCTCCTCTTTGTGATCCGTGCCCGTGTTGATTAAAGCCCGGCGTTCATCAAGTACTGTTTCAATGGTCGCGGTTTTGCCGTTACCTAGGAACGAGCCACAGGCTGTAATGTTGCCATTGGCGTTTATCACCACGCCGTCGCCGAATTTCAACTTGTTGTACAACTCGTCGGATTCGGCTAGAACCTTGATGATTCGCCCCTCGGCAGTGATAATGGTTACGGTTTTGGTGTCCTCGTTCAACAAATTATTATGCTCATTCTGTTTATCCAAAACGCGGCCATAGCTTAAGGGCGGCTCTTTCAGGTTCTTGTAGCGCTTCACCAGCTCCTGGAACTTCTCGAATAAATCGAGTCTTGCAGCCTCGCTATTCTTCAATTTTTCGGCCAAGGCTCCGATTTTTTCCACTAAGACTCTGATTTGCCTGGTCTTTTCTTGGATGACCGCGTTGATTTCCTGCTGAATAAACTCGACTAATTTGTCGATTGCGCTACCCTCGTCGCGAATCCACTTCTGCAGACGCTGTTTCAATGTTTCGGGCATCTTACACCCTCCTTTCTCTCTGCCAGCTGGCAGATTGATTTTTTATTTAAAGAACTATTTTATTTGTGAGCAAGCGAGACCCGCCAAAGTTTTTTTTGAAAAATTTAGGCGGGCGAGCGAGCGAAACAAACACAGGGTTTAATACCCTTTATTTTTATTCTATCTTAAAATAGAAGGTAATCTAATTTTACTTAAAATT
>JBBTQT010000020.1:0-5156 GCA_038065575.1 Patescibacteria group bacterium | reverse complement strand
AGTGGATACCGAGGCGGATGTCCTGCGCGTAATCGCCGAATTTGAAAAAGAAAACGGCCCGGTGGTGTTTAATCGTCCCGATGTCGCGATTAAAAATTAATAATTTGTCCACATGATCCCTTGGTTTCAATACACCGTCATCCAGGTTGGCCCATTATCAATTCAGGTGTGGGGGTTGTTTGTGGCGCTGGGGATTCTAACCTCGTTCGCCATCATCTGGAAACGCGCCGCTAAATTCGGGATGGATAAATCTACCGCGCTTGATTTGGCTTTCTATTTGGTATTGTTCGGATTGATTGGGGCGCGTTTATTTCATGTATTTTTGTACGAGGCTGATTATTTTCTGCAAAATCCGGTTGATATTCTAAAAATATGGCAAGGAGGAATGTCGTCGTGGGGTGGAATCGTTGGCGCGATTGGAGCGTTTCTGTGGTTTTTTCGACGCGGTAAAATTTCCAGGGATAGAATGCTCGCAAGCGCGGATTTATTTTCGTTTGGCGCGTTATATGGTTGGCTCGTGGGGCGACTGGGCTGCCTCATGATTCATGATCATTTGGGTCGGTTGTCGGATTCGTGGCTCACGATTCAGACCGCGTCCGGATCGAGGATCGAGACCACGCTTTTGGAAATTTTATATTTGATTCCATTAGCCCTGATATTTTTTTTCGTAAGAGAGAAAAAGCTACCGGACGGATTCTATTTTTACGCCTTGGTCACCTATTACGGTCTACTCCGGTTCTATTTGGATTTTTTCAGGGCGACGGATATTTCCAATGCTGATGCCCGATTCCTCGGATTGACTCCGGCGCAGTATTTTGGTATTATAGCGGCGTTCGTTGGTGCAAGATTTTTATTGAAAATGAAGCAAAAAAAAGTGGCCTGACAAATGGAGAGTTCGCATAGTTGGTCTAGTGCGCACGCTTGGAAAGCGTGTATACCGCAAGGTATCGAGGGTTCGAATCCCTCACTCTCCGCCTTCGCCCGCCGTAGCTCCAAAGAGCGAAGGCGGGCACGGTGTATTATCCACTAACTCTATCTGGTTAATTATTCGCTGAGGGCTACGGCGGACAAAGTCCGCAGGTAGGATTGCGAAGACGGTATACGCAATGGAATTTTGTGTATTTCAGTTTACATATGAAAGAAAGTTATTTCTTCAAACCAATAAAAGAGGGGATTGAGAAAGGAAAGAAGACGGTTGAAATTAGACCGCTTACTGCCCATGAGTATGAAGACGCAGAACAGAAACCGATGACAATAAAAGAGCATTGGTTGTCTTTGCGTCAATCAATTCAGGAGAAGTTAACTAGGGATGAACCGACGCGCGAGGAGCAGGAAAAAATCAAAATGCTGAATGAGCTCATTACTCCGGAATTGATGGCTGAATATAAGGAAATTTTGCAGGGTCTTAACGCAAAAGCAAGGAAATCAGAGGAGCATCCGGAACGAGAATTTATTGATGTAAACGATGATGAATTTTCAGCCGGGATTGAAAGTTGGATCGGAAATTTGATAGCCGAAGTAAAAAAAGCAAATGAGGTTGAAGTGGATGAGAATGATGTTGAGGAATTGCGAGCGCAGTGCTGGCTGTTTTTTGATTCCGTTGGCAATGTGATGAACACAAAATCATTGGAAAAAGACATAAGTGAGTTTTACAATGGCAAAACCGAGGATGCTGATAAAAAAGAAGAGGCGAAGGGAAAATCCGAATTAATGCGAGAATTACAGGCTCGCTATCCGCTGAGTAAGGCTGAAATCGAAATTCTGATTGATTTGGCGCGAGCGGAAAAGGGAGGTGACGAGGAGTATTCCTTGAAAATTCTCGTCGAAACAATCGCCCGCCTCTGGGAGGAATATAATCTGGGCGAGAAGAAGGGAGTGATTGCAAAAATTTCTCTTGGTTATTTGATGTCTAAAGGCGCGGAAAGCTTCGCGCCCTCGCTTTTTCAGAATATTATCACGCAGGACAAATTCAATGTGGCGGTGTTTTTGGAATTTTTCGGATTAAACAAATTTTCGGAGGTCGTTGACGGGAAGACGCAAATTGAACTGGCAAAAGTTATCAATGACATAAATCATCAAGCTAATGAGAGAATAACCAATTCATTATTTTTTCATGAGTTTGAATTTATCCATGAAAAATCACTTGGCGAAATCTACGCGACATTGAAAACCGGTAAAAAAGCGGTCGCGCAGATACTGCGGGATGTAATTTCAGAATTCGCGCCCACCTTGGCGGGAATTGCGATGTCACTTGCGTTTCTTACAAAAATCAATCCAGCCCTCGGCGCGATTGGCGTTGTCGGTTTGCCACTGATGTATCGGATTGCCAAGAGGCAAAATGAGCAAATTTCGCCGATATATGAAAGAGAAAAGAAGGAAGATGAACAAATTGCTACCCATCTCGGCTCTATTAAAAGCGGGTTTGAGGAAGTAAGAACATGGCCCGAAATCCCGACAATCGCCACGCATGTTAGAGAGCGGATGGACACCAAAGATACGCTTTCCACGAGCAGGTTTATTGAGGAAACAAAAATGCGACTGAGGCGGATGATTCCTTTTGATGTTTCAACTGTGGTGGCGGCCGGGGCGGGAGGCGCGCTCCAGGAGGCGGGCATGATTTCCGGCGGAGCGGTCTTGTCAAGCATCCTTTATTCCAATCAATTGAATAGACCGATTCAGGAATTGGTTGAATTGTATTTCTCCTCTTTTTCCCGTTATATTCAGGACATACAACGAATGGATGAAATCCTCGGACAATATGAAAAATTGGATTTGCCCGAGGGCGAGAAAGAAAGAGATCGCGTGCCGGTTTCGGAATTGAAAAATTTAGATATTTCCATCAGAAATTTGCGCTACAAAAATGTTTTGCGAGGCGTAAGTTTGGATATTAAGCAAGGAGAATTCATTACCATCGCCGGCGAATCGGGAGCCGGGAAATCAACCCTACTTCGGAATTTAATCGGACTATACAAGGCGGACGGCGGTGAGGTGGAGGTTGGTGGCGTGGGCATTGATAGTGTGAAAAAATATGGCAATGAGTCGCTCTATTCCGTGATGTCGTATTGTAATCAAGAACCGCAAATTTTTGACGGTATGACTTTGCGAGAAAATTTGTTGCTTTGGTCACAGGGTGAAGTTGATGATGGGAAAATAAAAAAAGTCTTAGTGGATTTGCGTCTTGATAAATTTGTTGATAGATTGGACGAAGAAATAAGTCATCTGTCGCCAGGGGAGAAGGTCAGAATCGGCGTTGCGAGAACCTTGATAAAGGGCGCAAAAATTATGCTACTGGATGAACCGACCGCAAGACTTGATTCCAGGTCTGAGGCTGAGATCAGAAAAATGATCAGTGAAATAAACGAAAAATATCCGGATACGACTATTATCTGCGTCACTCACGATAAAGAATTGATGAAAATGAGCAAGCGGTCGGTCAACATGGCAGATTTGCAGGAATAGTTTCAGGATTACATTATTTTCGACGCGCGTTGGTTTACTTTGGATGAAATTCGGGCTATGAAGGGTAATTTGAGAGGGGAATGGATATTGGGCGCGATATCGGCACTCGGTTGATCCGCCTGTTGCGTTGTTCTTTGTTATGTATATACGAGCGTTTGACTGTCTTTATCTAATAATATACAATGGAAGGGAGGAAATATCACCTTTCCATTAGATATATTCGTTTATGGCCACAGACAACCTTATTGCCAAACTCTATCAATCCCAAAAGACAATCCTCACTATCAAGGACATCGCTTTGATTTGGGATGAAACCAACACTGTCAATCTTCTCTCAAAAATAAAATACTATGCAAAACAAAGATCGCTGATTCGCCTGACTCGCGGTGTTTTTGCAAAAGATGAGAATTACAATCCCAAAGAACTGGCAACGAGCCTATACACTCCCTCCTACATAAGTTTTGAAACGGCGCTTCGCGAAGCCGGAATTATTTTCCAGCATCATGACTCGATTTTCGTAGCCGGTCCTTATTCTGCTACAAAGAAAATCGACGACCACACAATCACATTTAGAAAACTGAAAGATAGTGTACTTTACAGCGCGCTTGGTGTTAAGAATGAAAAAAATTACAGTATTGCCACACCGGAACGAGCATTTCTCGATACCATCTATTTATCTCCTAAATTTTATTTTGACAATTTGCGATCCATTAATTGGGAGACCTGCATTGAATTGGCGAAAATTTATGATAATAAACAATTAGTAAAGCGAGTCGCGGAGTATCATAAGAACTATGCTCAATAAAGAAAAACATCAACTCATCATGGGACAGATTCTCCGAGATATTTACTCGGATACTTCTATTTCATCGCTGATTGGTTTCAAGGGCGGCACCTGTGCCTATTTATTCTACGGTCTGACCAGATTCTCTGTTGATTTAGACTTTGATCTCTTCTCTACCGATGAAGCCACGCAAAAATTGGTACATGAAAAAATACATGGCATGTTGGGAAAATATGGTGAGATCAAGGACGACTACATAAAACGAAATACTATCTTTTTTCTGCTCTCCTATGGTGATGCCGACCACAATGTCAAAGTGGAAGTGAATGTGAGAATATTAATGCCGGACATCAAAGAGCACTACGAAGTGAAAGAATATCTTGGTATTCCCATGCTTGCCGGAAGGAAGGATTATCTTTTTGCCAGCAAACTTGCGGCCTTGACCATGCGAAATGAAACAGCCATGCGAGATATTTACGATGTCTGGTTTTTTGGCGCCAATCACTGGGATATCAATGCCGAAGTGATCAAAGCTAGAACCGGCAAAACTATCAAGGAATATCTGGGTGACTGTATTCCGGTTGTAGAGGCAGTCAAGGACAATGAAATCCTGCGAGGACTGGCCGAACTGTTGCCGGGCGAAAAGGAAAAAGCGTGGGTCAAAACGCACCTGCGAAAAGAAGTCATTTTCCTGCTCAAAAACTACCAATCGGTATTAAGGTGAAATTTGCGATTGTCCAAGATGATCAAAATGGAGAGATGGCCGAGTGGTTTATGGCAGCAGTTTACTAAACTGCCGGGCTTGAAAGAGCCTCTAGGGTTCGAATCCCTATCTCTCCGCCAAATTGCACTTTTTGCGAAATCGTAAGAAACTGCCTCGGCGCAAAGCGCCTCGGCATGGTATTTTTCCGCA
>JBBTQT010000019.1:0-5258 GCA_038065575.1 Patescibacteria group bacterium | reverse complement strand
TAACTGAAACTTTTATTTTCCTTATCCGCATGATAAAATATCATCATTATGCGGGTATACAAAACAAAAGCTAAAAAATTTTCTGGTACAGAGTTCAGCGAAGTGCATAAACCCGCGTTCGGCCTCTATACCAAAATAAAGAAGAAATCAAAACGCAGAACATACATTCGCTCGGCGTATTTTGATAAAGAAAAAATCTTTCTTGACTTGTTTTGGCATCATCTTTTTGAAAAATCGAACTGGCGTGATCGTGTAAGGCGGATGAGGTATTTTGGTTGTGCAGTAGAACTTATCCAAAATTCACGCTTTACGCCAAACATAACAAAAAATCCTAACGTTTTAAAAGAAATGTTGTATCGTTTTTATGGTACCACATCAGATAATGAGCTTTTTTGCGTGCAGATCAAGGAACAGACGAAGAAAAAGCAAAAATTTTTGATTTCGGTGTTCCCCGTTGATGGTCCAATTTTTTATTGAAAACAAAAAAGACCTTCCGCTATGTGTGGTATGGAAACCACGGCCGAAAGCCTTTTTCTTATTTAGAGGATACCACATATATATGCCTGTGTCAAACGGAGTATGTGGATAATCAATGTATTATGGTGTCTTAATTTGTTTATCCCCAAATCATTTGGCAAAAAATAGAATGTGATTTATAATTAAGTCACTTTATTTAATTAAAATAAAGAGAATTATTATGTTCAGTAGCAAGAAGAACAGTCGGAATTTTTTGGTTTTGTCTATGGTTGTCGGCATAACCATGCTCAGTGTGGCCGTTTTCGCTCCAAACTCGGTTTCCGCGGCGATCAAATGCCATGATCTCACTCCCGGCAAACTGCTGAAGGTCAACGGCAAGAATTTGTATTATCAAGTCGGCGCGAATGGGGAATTGAAAAAATTCGCGAGCGCGGAGGCATTGCTTACTTGGCATCCGAATTATTCCAAAGTGATGGCGGTGAAGGCCGAATGTTTGAAAGATAAAACAACGGGAGAAATGGTCGGCTATCGTCCGGGATCAAGAATCGTGAAGTATGAAAAAAAATTCTACGCTGTCGGTCCGAACAAAATCTTGCATGAGTTGGCGTCGCCGGCCATCGCCAAATCTATCTATGGCGCCAATTGGAAGGCATATTCTCGAGTTATCGGGAAAGAAGTTTTTTCGAGCTATGTTGTCGGCGCGCCGGCGACCGTCGGAGTTTTGCATGACGGCCTGCTCGTTCGTAAGGCCGGTTCCAAGATTGTCTATTTCGTAATGAATGGCCAACTGAGGAAAGTGGTGGGCGCGCTTTCGGCCGCGGCGCGGAATGATGTGCGCTCTTTGAACGCCAAAATGTTCGCCACCCTTACAGTGGACGATGCGCAAATAATTAAGGCCGCTGATGTGGTGGCCGGCGCCGCATCGGTCGGCACGGTTTCCCCGATTAGTTCGAAACCATCGGTTTCCCTAATACCAATACCGTCCGGCTCTCCATCTGATACCACTTCAACGACTCCTGCTGTCAATCCGGTCGCGCCGGTCGTCACTGTTAGAGGCTGGGTGGTCTATACCGAGGGTTTGACCGGTTTGGGTTTCAAGGTTTTCGTTCCGGCCGCTGACTATGTAAAAAGCGTTAGCAAAGATAGCAAAGATAGCCGATTGGGCGCGGGCAGTTATTCAATGGTGATGGATAACTCCAAATTGGAAAAAAATGTTGACCGGATTGATTTGACGCAATCCACGGATCCGGCGGACACGGCCTATGAAATTCGCGCCTATGCCGAAGCATTGTATGGGGTTTACAAAAACGGCTTGGAAGGAGCGATTATCGACCGATCCTCGCCCAAAATTACCTGTGCTTGGCCCGCTCCCAACTACGAAACAAAAACCATTGGTGGCAATAGCTGGGTGACGCTTTCATTCATGGATGGCTGTACCGGTGGTAAATTCATCTATCCGGTTTACAAGCAACTTACCTACGCGGTCGCGAAGATCAATGGCAAAATGATCGTGGTGTTCTTCAACAATGCCAGCATGGACGCCCGCACTCCCGGCACCAATAATCTGGACGCGGGACGCGCGGTCAATACCGCGTTCGTGGATGAGTTTCTCGGTAAATTGGTTTTTTAGCAAGTTAGAAAACGAAACGCCTCGATTATTCGGGGCGTTTTTGTTTACTTGAAAAAAACCGGTTTTTGTGCTAAGATATCGATAATCGCATTATTATTTGGCATTGTCGCCAAATGAGCAAATGTCATTCCCGCGTAGGCGGGAATCCAGGCCGCGGTGATTGTGGATTCCCGCCTACGCGTGAATGACAGAAAAATGACATTCGGCGACTTACAGTCCATATTTTTCAGCAAATTATGCGTTTCAATGTCATCACCATCTTCCCGAATATCATCTCCGACTATTGCGATGAGACGATTTTGGCGCGGGCGCAAAAGAATAATATCATCAAAATTAATCCGGTGAACTTGCGCGATTTCACTCATAATAATCACAAGACGGTTGATGACACGCCTTATGGCGGAGGGGCGGGCATGGTGATGAAACCGGAGCCGATTTACGAGGCCTTGGTCAGTCTGGACGCCATTCCGTTTCGGGCGGCGAACGGTCTTGTCAAATTAAAAAAAATTATCAACGGTTCATTGAAACAAAAAAAGCGAACGATTTTGCTCTCTCCGCGCGGTCGTCAATTTGACCAGAGAATCGCCGAAGAATGGAGCCGATTGGATGAAATTACTTTGGTCTGCGGCCGGTATGAAGGAATTGACGAGCGAGTTAAAAATTTCGTGGACGAAGAAATCTCCATCGGCCCTTATGTTTTGGCCGGAGGCGAGCTGGGCGCGCTCGTTATTATTGAGGCGGTCGCGCGTTTATTGCCGGGAGTCCTCGGCAACGCGGAATCGTTGAAAGAAGAAACTTTCAATGATAATTCCTCCGAATATCCCCAATACACCAAACCGGCGGATTTCAAAGGCTCTAAAGTGCCGGATGTCTTGCTCTCGGGCGATCATGGCAAAATCGCCGAATGGCGGCGTTCGCAAATGGGAGATTGAATGTGGAGCACCCGTGGCGATTGTTATCTGTTCCATAATTCATCTTATGAAAAAAATGACAAACAATATCAGTATTCGGTCATCTGCCGCGGAGTATCTGACTTTTGTATCTGCAACCGGGAATCAGGAACAAGCAGTTGAAATGCGCTATGAGGATGAAAATATTTGGCTTACGCAAAAGCTGATGGCTGAGCTTTACGGCGTTTCTGTTCAGGCGATAGATCAGCACATTAAAACACTTATTAAAGCTGGTGAGCTTGGTGAGGCAACTATCAAGCAGTACTTGATAGTTCAAAATGAAGGAAAGCGAGTGGTGCAAAGAAAAGTGGATCACTATAATCTCCAAGCAATTATTTCTGTTGGCTTCAAAATCGAAAATGAGCGAGCGGTGCAGTTTCGCAAATGGGCGCGCCAAATCGTAAAAGACTACACTATTCAGGGCTGGACGATGGATGTGGACAGACTCAAGCAGGCGCACCAATTTGATAAAGAGTTCTTCAAGCGTCAGTTGCAGAAAATCCGTGAAATTCGCCTTAGTGAACGGATGTTTTATCAAAAAGTGACAGACATTTATGCTACCAGCGTTGATTACGACCCATCTTCCTCAATAACGCTTAGCTTTTTCAAGAAAGTGCAAAATAAACTACATTATGCGGTACACAGACATACCGCCTCGGAGCTGATTGTTAAGCGGGCAAATGCCAATAAAGATCATATGGGGCTGGCAACCTGGGAAAGCGCGCCAAAAGGAAAAATCCAAAAATACGATGTTTCCATAGCTAAAAATTACCTCACCCCAAAAGAGATGGAATTTTTAGAACGACTTGTCTCTATGTATTTAGATTACGCCGAACTTCAAGCGGATCGCAATATCCCCATGACAATGGAAGACTGGGCGAATCGGCTCGATAAATTTATCGAGTTTAATGGCGCGGAATTATTGGTTGGTGCCGGAAAAATCAGCCATGATAAATCCATGATTCACGCCGAGACTCAATTTGAAAAATATCGCATCGTACAGGATAAATTATTTGAAAGCGATTTTGATCATTTTATGCAGTTAGAAAAAGCGAGTGAACATAAGAATAAAAAACAGCTATGACAAAATTCACCAAATACAATCTGGTCGCGGAAAATCCGCAATACACCAAACCGGCGGATTTCAAAGGCTCTAAAGTGCCGGAGGTTTTGCTCTCGGGCGACCACGGCAAAATCGTCGAATGGCGGCGGGTGCGACGGATGAATGGAACATTGAGCATGAAACATGGAGCACCAGCGACGGTTGTTATGTGTTCCATGTTCCATAAACGCATTTTTGGCTTACATACGCTGGTATCGGCCGTCAATTATTAATTATTAATTTGTAATTAGCAATTCGGGAAAAGTTGTCCACAGTTTACGCTTTCGTCGCACCCTTGACAGGGTGGAGCCGGTTAGGCTACAATAAGCCTCGCTGTTAAAGCGATCCCCTACAACTGAAAACTTTGTCTCAAGTCTCGGCTTCGCTACGCTACGCCGAGCAGGCTCGTCTTAGATTAATTTAAGAATGGCATGCTCGGCGTAATGAAATGAAGCCGAGATACTGTAACAAAAAAGAGCAACACCGACGCGGGTTTCTCTTTTTTCATTTGAGGGCGGTTCATTACAATTCAAAATAAGCAATCAAGTAAGGTTCAGAAATTATATTCACATTATAAATGTGACAAGAGCCGTCCCGACTCAGTCGGGACAAATTGTCTATTACAGATAATATGAAGATCACCTTCTTCTTCGGAAGAAGTTTCTCATACGGTTATCGCAAGATAACTTTTTTGAGAGTTTGATCCTGGCTCAGGACGAATGTTGGCGGCGTGCCTAAGGCATGCAAGTCGAGGGAAGTGTTCCCGCAAGGGAATTACTACCGGCAGACGGGAGAGTAACACATTGGTAACCCACCTCTAAGACGGGGATAGCTTTCCGAAAGGAAAATTAATACCCGATAGTCACGCGGGGACGCAAGTCATTCGCGTGTAAATCTTTTTTGGCTTGGAGAGGGGCCTATGGTCTATCAGCTAGTTGGTGAGGTAATGGCTCACCAAGGCTATGACGGGTAGGGGACGTGAGAGCGTGATCCCCCTCACTGGGACTGAGAACTGCCCAGACTCCTACGGGAGGCTGCAGTCAGGAATATTCCGCAATGGACGAAAGTCTGACGGAGCGACGCCGCGTGCAGGATGAAG
>JBBTQT010000018.1:0-7567 GCA_038065575.1 Patescibacteria group bacterium | reverse complement strand
TCTCCCGTCGGCGCTTCTTTTTCTCCGGTTCGTTCAGCTTCATTTTCTTCCGTTCCGGGCGCGTTTTCCTCGGCTTGATTCAGATCATTATTCTCAGCATCGTTGCCGAAATCCTCAATATCCTGATCCGGATTTTGATCAGGAGATTTAGCCGATTCAGCAGGAGTTTCGGTCGATCCTTCCTGTCCTTCTTCATCTTCCGCCGATCCCTCATCTTCTTCGCCCTCTTCTTCGTCCGGCTCCATTTCTTCTTCATCGTCGTTCTCCGCCATTTGTTGTATCATCTCGTAGAGTTTCTCCGGTATACCCTTACTTAATTTATTAGCTACTTCTTCCGCGACATTTTTCGCCTGCTTTTCATCAATCGGCATATCGGCCTTTTCAAAGGCTTGTAAAAAAGCGTCGGAAGCGTCTTTTCCGCCGGTTGAAAACCAATCTTCCGCGGCAGTCTGTTCAATTTCCGCTTGTTTTTTTGCGATTTTGCCGGTCATTGGCTTTTAGGGCTAACAGCGCCGTTGCCGTGATTAATTTATGGCACTGAATAAAATAATTTCTTGTCTCCGTTTCTTTTTTTTCCGGGCTAATAAAAAAATTGTCGGTTTCATGAAGATGCAAATTGAGAACCGCGAGGCGGGCGCGCCTTTTCAACAGTTCTCGCAACGCGCGCTTGGTTTCTCGGCGATTTTTTTCGTTCAGGCTTTTTTTCAGAACGATCTTGTAGTATTTCAATTCCTCTTCCAAATTTCTTTTTTGCGTTTCAAGCGGAATGGAATTGGCGGAATTTTTTTGAATATTTTTTCCGGTCTTCAATTTGGCGCTCCATTTTTTTTCATTTTCATTTGGCGGAATGTTCATAAAATTCAGGATAGCCGGTATTCGGAATCGGATTTGGTCAAAACATAATCGCGCTTTGTTTTATTTTTTTTGTTTTGCGCCGCTCCGGCCATCAGTTCGGGGATTATTTTTTCAATGATATTCCGCACATTGCGCGCGCCGAGATCGCGGCTGAAAGCCTCGCGCGACAATGATTCGAGCGCCACGCCATCCGCTTGCAGAGTGATATTCCGCGAGTTTGCCAATTGGCGGCTGATTTCGCCGATATGCAGGGCGGTGATTAACCGGATGTCTTCTTCGGAAAGAGGATGGAACAGGCAGATTTTGTCCAGACGGCTCGCAATGGACGGACCAAGTTCTTCTTTGATAACGGAATTTATTTTATCCGCCAATTCCTTCGGCAATTCTTTTTTGTCGGCGGAACGGTTTTCCCCAAAGCCGATACCCGAATTTTTGAAAATCGTGGCACCGATATTGGCGGTGAGAATGATGATGCTATGTTGGAAATGCGTCTTCTTGCCGCTCGCGTCGGTAATCGTGCCTTCGTCCAGCATTTGCAGAAGCAGTTTGCGCACATCCGGATGCGCCTTGTCTATTTCGTCCAGCAGAATGACGGAATAGGGTCGCTTGCGGACTTCTTCGGTGAAGCGGTTGCGTTCTTTGTAGCCGATGTAGCCCGCGGGCGATCCCAGTATTTTGGAAACGGAATGCGCTTCGCCGAATTCGCTCATGTCCAATTTTATGAGGGCGTTCGGATCGTGGTAGAGCGTCTGAGCCAGAGTTTTGGCCAGCTCGGTTTTGCCGGTGCCGGCGGGGCCGGTGAATAGCAATGACGCTAACGGGCGCTCGGGTCGGTTGATGCCGACAAAAGCGCGCCGCAATGTCTGGACGATTGCCATGATTGTCTCGTCCTGGCCGATAATTTTTTCTTTCAGTTTGTCCGCGAGACCGGCAAGCTGTTCCCATTCACTTTCGCCGATATATTTCGGATCAAGGCGTAAACGGGAAGCCAGAGTGAATACGACATCATTTTCCGTAACCTTGACGCGATTGGAGGTCGTTCGGTTTTGGAATTTTTTCGCGAGCGTGTCCAATTTTTTTCGCAGTTTGGCGATATTTTTTTTGATGACAATCGCTTCGGATAATTTTTCAGCGCCCAAGGCTTGTTCTTTTTTCAATTCCAATTCTCTTAATTTTTTTTCAAGTTCGTTTATTTTTTGTTTTTCCGGCGTAATCACCTGCCGGACTTTGACCGCGGCCGCGCTTTCGTCAACAAGGTCAACCGCTTTGTCCGGCTGGTATTGATCGTGGATATAACGGCCGCTCAATTCCACGGCTTTCAATAATGCTCCTTCGGTAATGGCGAGGTTATGGAAATCTTCGTAATATTTTTTGATGCCCCTCAAAATTTTCAAAGTGTCTTCCTTGGACGGTTCTTCGATATTGATGGCTTGGAATCTTCTTTCGAGCGCCGGGTCGGAAGAAATATATTTTTTGTATTCATCCAATGTGGTGGAGCCGATGCAACGCAATAAGCCGCGCGCCAGCGCCGGTTTCAAGATGTTGGCCGCGTCCATCGCTCCTTGATTGGATCCGGCACCGATAATATTGTGCAATTCGTCAATAAATAAAATGCAGTCGGTTCTTTTGGTAAGTTCATCAATAATTTGCTTCAGCCGTTGCTCAAACTCGCCCCGATAAATCGTGCCGGAAATCAGCAAGGTGAGATCCAGGGAAAGAATTTTTTTGTCTTTGAGAATGTCCGGCACGGCGCCGGCTTTTACTTTTTTGGCCAGTCCTTCCACGATGGCGGTTTTGCCCACCCCCGGTTCGCCGATTAAAATCGGATTATTTTTGGTGCGCCGCGACAGAATGTTGATAATGCGACTGATCTCATTTTCGCGGCCGATAACCGGATCGATTTTTTTCTCAACTTCCGGATCGGTGAGATTGATAGTGAATAAATCCAGGGCGTTCGGCGATTTGGATTTTTTGGGGTTGCTCGGTGGAGGCAAGAACGACGCCGGATTGGGTACTAGGCCGTCTTCCGGATTGCTGATTTGGTCGATCGCCGCCGCGATATTATCGGCGGTCGAGAGGCGACCGTTCCCGGCCATGATATTTTCCACGTATTCCGCCACATCTTTACGGCTGCCTTTTTTGGCCAAAAAAATTTTTTCAATAGCCGTATCGTCGGACTTGACAATGCCGTAAAGCAAATGTTCTGTGCCGACATAACTGTGTTCCCGTTCGTAAGCGGCCATTAAGGATTTTTCCAAAACTTTTCTGGAGGAGATGCTGAGGTCGGGAAGCGTTGCCGCCTCGGTTTTTCGAGTATTACCGGCGCGGTCGCGATTGTTGTCAATAATTTCTTTTTGCAAATCACCGAACGAAATGCCGGAACGGAGCAGAATCTCGGCGCCGATTGATCCGGACTCTTCCGAAAGCGCCACCAGCAAGTGGATCGGTTCAACCGCCACGGACTTCAGGAACGATGCCAAAGTAATCGCCTTGGCGATGGCACTCTTCAAATGAGTGGAAAAATTATCCAGAAGTTTTTGCGGGTTCATAGGCCGGGGAAAAGCGATATTGAGTTTGTTTGATTCTCCGGTATATTATATACTAATCGGGCGATAATTCAAAGTTTTCATGGAAATTTATGACAGTAGCGGATCCGGCCGTTGTTTTGACGGCGTTAAAGTCTAGCGGAGTTTTGTCTCAAGAAGCGCTAGCCAATCTCAATATCTGGCTAACCAGAGAGGATTTAGCCGAGTTTAGGGGAGATATATACGCCCTTATCAAAGTCGAGGATTACCAACAATTGGAGGATATTTTTTACACCCGCATCCGGGTGGGAACCGGCGGTATCAGAGGCCGGATGGGGGTGGGATCAAACAGAATCAATCGTCGTACCATTGCCGAAGCCGCGGCTGCGCTCGCGGAATTTATTGGCGATTTCGGCGTTGCCGCGAAGGATAAGGGGGTGGTAATCGGCTACGAAGCGCGCGCCCGCGCTCGGGAATTCGCGGAAATGTGCGCCGAAGTGTTCGCCGCGAATGGCATTAAATCTTTTATTTTTGACGGCTTGCGCGCCACGCCGGAAATTTCCTTCGCGGTGCGTTTTTTGGGCGCGACCGCGGGCGTGCAAATTACCGCTTCGCACAATCCGCGCACGGACAACGGTTTCAAATTTTACTGGTCTGACGGCGGACAGGTGGTGCCACCGATGGATTTGAGGTTCATGGAATTGGTCGGAAAGGTGAATAAGATTGAATATCTGCCTTTTGCCGAAGGAGTGGCCAAAAATTTAATCGGTTATATCGGCGCGGAAGTGGACGAAGCCTACCGGCAAGCGGTTTTAGGATTGTCGCTCGCGTCCAGCCGTTCGGCTCAAGTGGTTTTCAGTCCGATTCATGGCGCCGGAATTACCAATGTTTTGCCGGTCTTGAACCGCGCCGGATTCATGGTGGAAGTGGTGCCGGAGACTGCCGAACCGGATGCCAATTTTCCCACCGCGCGCGGCGATTTGATCAATCCGGAATACGAGGAAGTGATGGAATTGCCGATTAAACTGGCGGAAAAATTGAATTATGATCTGGCGATCACTTCCGACCCGGACGCGGATCGGATTGGAGTGGCCGTCCGGGAAAAAATGAATGAGAACAGGCTACGATTTTTGTCGGGCGATGAAGTCGGCATCGCGCTCACTCATTTTATTCTCGTGAAGAAACTGGAAAAAGGCGAATTGACCCCGCGCCATGTGCTCGCCGAGACCTATGTCACCACCTCGCTCATCGGCGACATCGCGCGGCGATTTGGCATTACGGTCATTGATGATTTGCCGGTCGGATTTAAGTTTATCGGGGAGGTCATAGAAAAATTAAGAGACAAAAATGATTTCGTGTTCGGAGTTGAACAAAGTTTGGGCTATCTCGTCGGCACTTTTGTTCGCGACAAGGACGCGGCCATCGCGGCGCTACTCCTCGCTGAATTGGTCTCGGAATGCAAAGACCAAGGCCGAACATTGATTGATTATCTGGACGAAATTTATCTCAATTACGGCTACTACAAAAATAATTTGCGCATGGTTGAATGCCCGGGCAAGATCGGTTTTCAAAATATTCGCGCTATTATGCTCGGATTGCGCCAACATCCGCCAATGGAGTTGGGCGGGGTGAAGATTTTGAAAGTCATAGATCGTTTGCCGGAGGCGGGCATGACAGCCGAAAATTATAAACCGGGCGCGGCCAATGATCAGCTTACTTTTATTTTTTCCGAAGACGAAAAAACTCGAGTGACCATTCGACCGTCCGGCACCGAGCCGAAAATAAAGTTTTACGCTCAAGATCGGGGGGTTGTTGCCGAAGATTTGGAGAAAACGCGCGCGTCGGTGGACGATCGAGCTAGCGGGTTATTGGAGGCAGTCGTCGCTTACGGGGATCAATTTGTTCGTCTGGATTGAAGTGTCAAATCAGCTCGCGCAATTTTTTGATCCTTTCCGCGATGGGTGGATGGGTGGAGAAAAGCGAAGAAAAATTTTTGCCTTTGAAGGGGTTCGCGATAAATAAATGAGCGGTGGCCGAGCTGGCGGTCGCGAGCGGTTCGGCGGATTGTGAGATTTTTTCGAGAGCGCTTGCCAAGCCTTCCGGATAGCGGGTCAGCAATGAACCGGAAGCGTCGGCCAAAAATTCACGTCGGCGCGACACCGCGAGTTTTATCAGTTCGGCGATAATCGGGGAAAGAATCAATAAAACCAATCCGGCGATGGCGAGGATATTACCAGCGTTCCCGCCTTCGCGACTGCCGCGGCGGCCACCAAACATATTTACGCGCAAAAACCAATTGGCGAGTAAAGTTACCGCGCCGACGAGTACGATCACAATCGTCATCACCCGAATGTCATAGTTTTTGATGTGCGATAATTCGTGCGCGATGACGCCTTCTAATTCTTCGTTATTGAGCGCCTCAATGATTCCGGTCGTAAGGGCGATGGAGGCGTGATTCGGATCGCGACCAGTGGCAAAGGCGTTCAAGGCCGCGCTCCTTATGATATGTATCTTCGGCAGAGGTAATCCGGCCGTGATGCAGAGATTTTCCACCAAGCGATAGACATAGGGATTGTCTTCTTTTTGGATCCGTTCGGCACCGGTCGCGTGGAGGGCAACGGTGTCTCCTTGATAATAACCAACGAGGGTCATGATCAAAGAAATGAATACCGCCAGTATCATTGATTCCGGACCATATCCCAAATACGCGTTCAAAAACCAGCCCAATCCGATGATGAAGCCGATGAAAATGATAATGATCAGTAGTGTCCGGCGTTTATTGGCGGTGATCTGGGAGTACATATTTATTCTTCGGTCGGTAATTTCTCGGGGATTGTTTCCTCGCCATGCGTCCGGAAATTATCCACATCACCGGGCGTGATCGGTTTTCTATCCTTGAAAGGCAGTGATCTTCCCGCCATCTCGCTCGCTGGGGGAATTTTTTTGATTTGGTCTTTTGAAAATTCCACTTTCTTTCCGTTGGGGTCGGTGACGAAAATTTTTTCCTCCATATGTTTGGAATTGGTTATATTTTTTGTTTAGGGGAATCGGTTAGGACTAAATTTGGGGATTGATATTTTCTGTAATATCCATTTCCGGTAATTTGCCATTCTTCAATTCATCTTCCAGCGATTTATCGCGCATTTCTTTTTTGGTCATCGGCTTTAGATCAATTATCAGTTCTCTTCGTTCCGGCCCGACCATTTTTTCGGGCGGAATTTTTTTTATTTTATCCGCCGGAAATTCCATACTTTCTCCATTGTGATCGGTGACAATAATTTTTTCTCCCATATTCTTATTGATTTTCAAAGATTAAAATTTGACTTGCACATTGGCTTTTTCCGCCGGGTCTTGAATTTCAAAAAATTCAAATTTGACGAATTTGAGGCTGTTGGCGATTAAATTGGTCGGGAATACTTCCATTTTGGTATTGAAGTCGCGGGTATTGGCATTGTAAAAACGGCGAGAGGCCATGATTTTGTTCTCGGTGTCGGACAATTCATCCATCAGTTGGGCGATATTGGTGTTGGCTTTCAAGTCGGGATAAGCTTCCATTGCCACACGCAGATTGCCGAGGAGATTGCCCAGCGTTCCTTCGGCTTGCGCTAATTTAGCGGTGTCGCCGCTCGTTTGCGCCCCCATCGCTTCGGAGCGGGAAGCGGTGATTTTCGTCAGTAATTCTCTTTCATGAGTCATATAGCCCTTGACGCTCTCCAAGAGATTGGGAATTAAATCATGGCGGCGTTTGAGTTGGACATCAATGTCGCTCCAAGATTCTTTGACCCGATTGCGCGCGGTGATGAGACCGTTGTAGACGGCGACGAACCAGAGGATGATGACGGCGAGGACGATGATGGAGATTAGAAGAGGAGACATAGGTGTGGCGATTACGAATTAAAAATTACGGGAGTGAATTACGAATTAAAAATTATTTATCCGTCCGTAGCCTTAGCGAAGGCGGACGAATTACTCGGCTTCGATACGCTACGCCGAGCAGGCGAATTAAGTAAGACCCAGACTTATACCTTTAGAGGGGTTACGTCATTGCGAGGAGCGAACGCAGTGAGCGACGTGGCAATCCCTTTGTTCTATGATATAAACTAAGGGATTGCCACGTCGCTTCGCTCCTCGCAATGACGTATTTGCCACTGGCCTGCTCGGCGTAGCGTATCGAAGCCGAGCCTGCT
>JBBTQT010000017.1:4132-7020 GCA_038065575.1 Patescibacteria group bacterium | reverse complement strand
CCAGCCGGTAAACCTGGATAATATTACCAATAAATTGAGTAATTCCTGGTTCCAACCGCTCATTCAATCGCTTGATTGCAAATGGACAGGCTACGCCGCCAGTTTGAGTAAAACCATCGGCGAATTTTTAATTTCGAGCATTCGAAGCGTCACTCAAAATTCCCTGCACTTTTTCTTCATGCTTTTCCTGACATTTTACACCCTCTATTACTTCCTGAAAGACGGAGAAAAAATGCTCCACCGCTTGATGCATCTCTCCCCGCTCGGTGATGAATACGAGACCATGCTTTACGACCGCTTTACCTCCACGGCGCGGTCCACTCTGAAAGGCAGTTTGATTATCGGTGGCATCCAAGGGTTGATCGGCGCCATTCTGTTCTGGCTGACGGATGTCCCCGGAGCAGTGGTTTGGGGGGTGGTGATGATGGCGGCGTCGCTCATTCCCGCTCTCGGTTCATTTATCATCTGGCTGCCGGTCGGCATCGCCATGCTCATCTTCGGCAATTTCTGGCAGGGAATCACCATCATTATCACCGGCACATTCGTAATCAGTCTGGTGGACAACATCCTCCGACCGCATTTGGTGGGAAAAGCAACGCAGATGCACCCTCTCACCATCCTCTTCTCCACTCTCGGAGGCATCTTCCTGTTCGGCATCTCCGGCTTCATTATTGGCCCCATTATCGCCGCCCTCTATTTGGCCGCCATGACGATGTATAATCATTATTATCGGAATGAATTGGAAAATAATTGAGTGAACGAAAAAAACCGCCCGGAATTTTCACCGTGGCGGTTTTATTTTGCCTTGATTAGCGCAAGGCCGAGTCTTTATGTTCGCCCCTTTCATTCTCGACACCTAGCGCAAACCCCGAAAAACTCCAAAGAATGTCTCTCCACCGCGAATTTTTTGACCCGTTTGATCATTTTGGCAATTTCAACGCGCGGTTCCAAACCGGCAGGGAGAACCACATCGTCAATCCGCGCGCAGCGGAGACAAATCAAATGGTGGTGGTGGCCGGAATCGGCCAATTCGTACCGTTTAACGCCATCGCTCAAATTAATTTCGCTGATAATACCGGCTCCATGCATCATTTCCAGCTGGCGGTAAACCGTTGTCTTGTTGGCGTCAAAACCCTTTTTTTTAAGTTGAGCGAGCAATTGCCGGGGCGAACCGGGCTGTTTATTACTGGACAAAATTTGGAGAAGAGCGCGCCGAACCGGCGTCACGCGCCCGCCATTCGCTCTTAATTTATTGATTGTACCGGTAGAATCATCCATAAATCAATACCGTTTTCTTTTTAGGAACAAGACCGCGAAAAAAATCGCGATCATAATGAGGACAATCGCGCCGCCGGACGAAATGTTCAGATAAAAAGAGGCGACAATCCCGCTCAAAACCGAAATAATGGATATGGCTTCCGCGAAGATGATGGTTTGGACAAAACTTTTTTTGAGTTGAATGGCGGTGATTACCGGAAGAACGAGGAGCGCCGAAATCAGGAGGATCCCGACGATCGGAATGGATACGGCAATGGCCGCGGCCGCGAGAACAATAAAAAAAATGTTGAGAAACCGTACCGGAATCCCACTCACAAATGCGGCTTCCTCGTCAAAAGAAATAAAAGTAAGTTCCTTCAAAAAAGCCAGAAGAAGTGAAATGACAATAACGCTCAAAATCAAAATCAGATAAATGTCCGATTGCCGGACAGTCAGGATACTGCCGAAAAGATACCCGAAAAGATCAACATTAAGCCCGCGCGAAAGGCCAAGCAAAATCACGGCCAGAGCGAGACTGCCGGAGAGAAATATGGACAGCGCGCTCTCGCCGTAAATTTTACGGCTTTGACGCAGTCGTTCAATCGCGACCGAAGAAGCGACCGAAACGCCAAGGGCGGTCAATAGCGGATTAAGGCCGACAAGAAGGCCAATCGCCACGCCGGCGAGCGAGACATGCGCCAAAGTATCGGCAATGAGTGAATAACGGCGCAAGACCAAAAAAATGCCGATGAGCGGCGCCAAAAGCCCGATGAGTAATCCGACCTCTATTCCCCGCACCATGAATTCATATTGAAAAATGTTCAGCATATTTTTTAATCAGCGATAAACGGCCGTCGGCTGCCGTATAAACCGGTCAATGACTTCTCGTCGGCGAACCCTGATGGATCGCCATAATATTGGATGGACTGATTCAAAAACGCGATCTCCGTGGCTTCGCCGGCCACGACGCCGATATCATGCGAAATCAGAATTAAGGTGAGGTTCAATTCTTTATTCAATTTTTTGAGCAAACGATAAAATTGTTCCTGCGTTTGCAGATCAATACCGATGGTCGGTTCGTCCAGAAGCAATACTTCCGGCTCGCCGGATAGAGCGCGCGCGATGAACACCCGCTGTTGCTGGCCGCCGGACAAGTCGCCAATCAGACGGTCGCGATACTCCAGCATTTCCACCCGGCCGAGAGATTCGGCGATTACGCGATGATCTTCCGCGTTCAGTCCGCGCAAAAGTCCTTTTTTGCCATACCGCCCCATCGCGGCCACTTCATAGACAGTGGCCGGAAATAACGGATCAAAATTGATCGCTTTCTGCGGCACATAACCGAGCCTTGACCACTCCTTGCGGCAGAGACAGGGAGTGCCGAAAAGTTTCACCGCGCCACTCGTCGGTTTCAAGAGCCCGAGAATGATTCGCAAAAGAGTGGTCTTGCCACCGCCGTTCGGCCCGATGACGCCAATATAATCCCCTTCGTGGATATTGAGGCTTACATTGTTCAAGACCGGCGTTCCGCCATAGGCGAACGACACACTCTTGATTTCAATGATATTTTTGGTGTGATCTACCGACATTGCAAGGCGATTTTAAGATTTATCAGATTATTTTCCATTTCC
>JBBTQT010000017.1:0-4032 GCA_038065575.1 Patescibacteria group bacterium | reverse complement strand
AGCCAAACATGGGGATCATTGGCAAGAGGATCGCCGGCTGCCAATCCGGTAGCAACACTTTCACCGACGGCGATGATCTTGACCCCGCTACCGGAGAGCGAATCCCTTATTTTTTTGCCCCAGCCTTCAAAATTGTTGCCGTTCACTATCAGCAACCGACTGTCTTCAACGCGCGCGTTATCCCGCGCCGTCAATTCGTATTCATGCGGTTCGGCTCCGGCCGGGGTGAGATTGTAAACAATCGCCTTGTCGCCGACGATCTCAGACGCGAAAAAATAATAGGGGTAAAAAGAAGCGGTGATTTGGATTTTGCCGTCCATATTCCCGTACCGATTTTCATTTTCGGTTTGCTTAAATATGTTGACGGCGACAACGACAGACACCGCGAGAACCGACAAAATCAGCGCTACTGTCAATTTTTTTTTCATAAACACAACGGGGTAATTACGCAACTAAGTTGCAAATATAATCTACCACAACCGGCCACGACCGGCAAGTCCGACCTGTGGATAAACGCAACTTGGTTGCGTGTGGCCGACAGGTTCCGCCCGGCTGATAGTTAGCTGATCAACTAAATGTTGACCCATCAATCCGACAACTTATTTTATAAATGAAGAGGCGCCCCGCGTGTGTTAGACTACACGGGGCGCCGACGAGCGTAGGGCGGTGGGCTACATGATGCCCACCCGGAGGAAGAGCTTGTCGCCCTCGCTTGTGAAGCCGCGTGGCTCCACGAACGAGGGGATCTGCTCCATCTCATCGGGCGAGAGCGTGTAGATCCGCTCCCCCTCCACGATACGCTCGATCGTGGGGGAGACGTCGAAGCCGAGGAACGACTTGGCGGGGATGATCACATCCTTGAGGGCGAGAGCCTCCCCGATCCGCTTGATCCCGCCAGCCGAGCCGACGACCTCGAACTGCTTGTCCAGCTTCTTGAAGACGGGGATGTTGCTCCCCGTCAGGTGGCAGGACACGTGGATCTCCACTCGGTCTTCGACCGGTCGGATCTCCACCTCGGTCACGTCTAGGGCGACAGCAACGCCCCAGGCCGACACCTTGTAAGTCCCCTCGAAGGACTTCGCCTGGGCGCGAAACCGACCGAGGTTGATCTCGACCTTCTTCTCCCAGGTCACCGCGTAGGTCGCGGCCCCAATCAACGCCACCGCGGCGATGATCATAATTACGAACTTGCGCTGCATTTTGCTCTCCTTTCACCCCACTCGCAGCATAGGGGGCTAATTCTACACATTGTGCCTATGCACAGAATCAGCCCTCCATAAAACAAACCAGTATAGCACAAAAAACCGCTTTTGTCAATGCCCCATCCCAAAATTGCCAAAATACGACAAAAATTCTATAATAAACCCAAATTAATTTTAGTGCTATATCATGTGGAGGAATTCGCTCAAGTAATATGAACCGAAAAGCCTTGCCCAAAATTATTCTGTTCGCGCTTGTTGCGCTATTCGTTTTTTTGTTGCCCGGATTGAATGCGGCGCGCGCCGAGTCGGACAATGTCTATTACTATGCCGTTGTATCTGAGATTACGGACTACGGCACTCAGGACAACCTGGAAGGAATCACGGACGGGCCGTTACAAGAGTGGCAGACATTACAGCTGAAAATATTGAACGGCGACAAAAAAGGCGAATTTGTCACCGTGAATAATGGCAAAAATTTTATCATCGGCACATTTCAGAAGTATGACCTCGGCGACAAAGTGGTAATCAACAAACCGGCCGATGTTCCTGACGGCAAGGATGATCTTTATTATATTGTTGATCAGTACCGCATCCCCAATCTTCTATTTATCACTCTGTCATTTTTCGCTTTGGCCATATTTTTCGGCCGTCGCCGCGGTTTGACTGCCATTATCGGTATGGTTTTCAGTGTCGCAGTTATATTCTATTTCATTATTCCCCGAATACTCGGCGGCGCCGATCCGTTTTTGACAACCGTCGCCGGCGCCACGGTCATTATCCTGATTTCCTTGTATTTATCACACGGCTTCAACAAGCGAACCACGATTTCCCTCATCAGTTCACTAATCGCGCTTGGCATCGCGGTTCTGATTGATCTGGCTTTTGTTCATTTCGCTTATCTCACCGGCAACGGCACCGAGGAAGCGTTTTATTTGCAATTCGGCGATTTGAATATCAATCTTAAAGGCGTGCTCCTCAGTGGCATTATTATCGGTGTGCTCGGGGTTTTGGATGATGTCACGACCGGCCAAACCGCCGCCGTGGAAGAAATTCACTCCGCCAATAATTCTTTGGGCTTCAACGCCCTTTTTCGAAGTGGCCTTTCCGTGGGACAAGAACATATCGCCGCCCTCGTCAATACTTTGGTATTGGCGTATGCCGGCGCTTCTTTTCCGTTGTTATTGTTGTATGGCGTTCAAAAGACCCAACCGCTTTGGGTGACGCTGAACAGCAGTTTCATCGCGGAGGAAATAGTCCGAACGCTCGTGGGCAGCGCGGTTCTCGTAATCGCGGTGCCCCTTACCACCTTGCTCGCCGCTTTTTATTATTCAAAACAAAAAACCGGCCGGAATAATTCTCGGCCGGAGTGAAAATTTGAAAAAAACCAGGTTGGGGAGCCGAGGAGACATTGATCGACTCCCCCGTAGGTAGGCGAAGGATCAATACCCCTCGGCGTTGGTGGGAAGCGACTAGTCGCGAAACCGCAGGACGAGAATGCCGTTGGGGTTGGGCCAGCGGTCGTAGAGGTTGCACCGACTCGCGTACCACCTCCTGTCCCACGCCTGTCTGTTATATTCCAGATAGGAGACATCCTCTTGATCCCTGAAGACGGGATCCCGTCGCGCGGTCTGCGGTTGGTATGACCGGAAGTCAACCGGAAGCCCCTCACGATATTCCCAGAGGTGCGCCCAGTCGTTCTCGGCGCGGACGACCTTGCCGTTGACATCCATGAGGCGGATCAGTTCCTCTCCGACCATCAATCTCACTTTCGGCTCTTCGAGGAATGCGGCCTCAAGCAGGCGTCCTCCAAGCTTGAATTTTCTGTGAACGGTGATCTTCACCCGCTCTCCAGCGTCAGTAAAAAGAACCCTTCGACCTCCCATTATGTCCCTCCTGTTGGCCGTTATGGCCGGTTGACTGATTGAAAATATAGCGTGGACGGATAATTTTGTCAAAACAAATGTAAATGCTCCGATCCAAACGCGAAAAACTTAAAATCACCATTATCTTGATCCTTCAAATAAAAAATTAACTTTTCTCCGCGGGAATAAATTTAAGCGAAACCGAATTGACGCAATGGCGGGTGTTTTTGGGAGTAAAGCGTTCGCCGAGAAATACATGACCCAAATGTCCGCCACACTGTTTACAGATTATTTCCATGCGCGATCCATCAGCATCAGTGGCACTGGACACCGCCCCGGGAATTTCTTGATCAAAACTCGGCCAGCCGCAACCCGAATGGAATTTAGCGGTTGATTCATAAAGCGGCGTGTCGCAACGACGGCAGACATAAACCCCCGCCTGCCAAAAGTCGTCATACTCCCCGTTGCCCGGCGCCTCCGTGCCTTTGTTGATGATAATGTGCTCTTCTTCCGGAGTAAGTTGGTTGTATTTCATAAACAAATAATCAATTGTCATTCCGCCACTCTCTGGCCGAACAAAAGAGCAATTTGCCGGGAGCTTATGAAAATCGGTGATTTAAGGCACGAACGAGTTTGTCAATGGAACGATTAACCAAGTACAGTACGGTTGACTTTCTTTACCGATTCAGCTATAATAGCCCATTCCGTAGCGACTTTCCGCTACCGGAATTACCACGAGGAGGTTCCTGTGAAGGTACTCTGGATGTCTCGCCACAACCCCCTTCCCCGCCAGCTCTCCGAACTCTGCCGGATGTACGGCCGCGATGTCGTCATCGATCAGGAGGCCAACCCCTTCGACGACGCTCGCCAGATCGCTCGTCGCTTCCGCGAAGGTGGCTACGGCGAGATGGTGATCGTCGCTCCGCTCTCAGTCATCGCCGTTCTCTGCCTGGAGAACATCCCCATGC
>JBBTQT010000016.1:0-1485 GCA_038065575.1 Patescibacteria group bacterium | reverse complement strand
CTATAATTTCCCGTATAAAATACAAAAAGTCCCGGAAGGGGTGGCTATGGTGTAATGGTAACACAGAGGTTTGTGGTACCTTTGTCACGGGTTCGATTCCCGTTAGTCACCCCTGCCGGGATTTGGAAAACTCTCAATTCGGGAGTTTTTTTGTTGCCCGGACGCCTTTTCGCGGTGCTGTCAGCAAATGGGCAAATGTCATTTGACGACAGCCCCTGTTATCATTGATCCCCGTGCCTATAACTTTATAAAGTTCCTATATTTTGCATAACTTTATAAAGTTTGGTAAAATGGTAATGCCTTTACAAACTAAGTCAAATATTTATGAACACTCGACAAAAACTAGAGATAATCCAAAAAATGCTTGGACTAACCCAGACCAGACTGGCGGAGAGGTTTGGCGTATCTTTTGTTGCCTTCAACAACTGGTGGACCGGAAAATCCAATCCCCGGCCAAAAATGCTAGCCTCCATTGATGAGCTCTTTTTGGAAGTGATCGGACAAAAGACAATTCCCGCTGATCAACTCACGGCGAAAAAACAGGCTCTCCGACAAAAGTCAGTGAAACATAAAAGTGTCATAAATGAAATTTTAGATAATCCTGATATTCGCGATCAATTTATCTTAAAGCTAACCTACCATAGCAATAGTATTGAAGGCAGTAAACTAACCGAGCCGGATACAGCCGCGATTCTTTTTGATAACGCCGCCCTGCCAAATAAAAGTCTAACTGAACAACTGGAAGCAAAAAATCACCAGACAGCTTTGAATTATTTGTTTGATTATATCGCTAAAAAAGAAAAAATTGGCGAAGCCTTGATTCTCAGACTCCACAGCATCTTGATGAATGGCGTCAGACCGGACGCCGGCGTATACCGCAATCACGGAGTCAGAATTACCGGCGTTAATTTGCCTACAGCTAATTATCTAAGCGTTCCGAAATTGATGGCGGAAGTAATGACTAGAAAAACTAAAACTAAAGATATTATTGCTTTGTCTGCCGGTGTCCACAGCAAATTTGAGCAAATTCACCCGTTTGGAGACGGTAATGGCCGGATAGGTCGCTTGCTTATGAATGCAATGCTACTTAGCGCGAATTTCACTCCGCCCATTATTCGCCAAGAACAAAAACAACTTTACTACACCTACCTCTATAAAGCCCAAACCAATGGTGACCAAAGCCAGCTTGAAGATTTTCTCTGTGAGGCTGTGGTGGATGGATTCAAAATCTTGGACCGGACAGATGTAAGGTAATCACAAATCAGACCAAAGTTTTTATCGCCTGAACACCTTTTCACAGGTTGCCCCAATCGTTTTTTTGAATTATAAAACCACGACGATTGCGTCGCGGTTTTTATTTATTTTGAGGATTTCCTATTTGATATATATATTCTCATCTATATTCGTCTTATACTCATCATTCTTCGGCATATTTTGACTGGACCACACACCCCATTTCATCGGACCTTCCACAAAAGAATAACC
>JBBTQT010000015.1:0-1499 GCA_038065575.1 Patescibacteria group bacterium | reverse complement strand
GCCTGTAACTGCGGCTGTGCTGTAGGAATCGGTGATTGTGCCGTTGTCGTTATACCCAACCAGCCCACCGGCAATATCACCGCTGCCAGTTACTGTGCTGTAGGAATTGGTGATTGTGCCGTAGTAGTTATACCCAACCAGCCCACCGACCACAGCGCTGCCGCTCACTGCGCCTGTGCTGTAGGAATTGGTGATGTTGCCGTATTCGTTATACCCCACCAGCCCGCCGACATAATATCTGCCGCTCACAGTGCCTGTGTTGTAGGAATCGGTGATTGTGCCGCTGCTGTTAAGCCCCACCAGGCCTCCGACATAATCATAGCTGCCGCTCACAGTGCCTGTGTTGTAGGAATTGGTGATTGTGCCTTCTTCGTTAAGCCCCACCAGCCCGCCGACACAATAGTTGCCAGTTATATTGCCATTTAACAGCCCGACATTTTTGAGTATGCTGCCTGTGCTGGCATATCCAAACAATCCAACATAATCCTGCGTTGGTCTGTTTATCGTAAGGCCGGTAATGGTATGCCCCAGCCCGTCAAAGGCGCCGGTGAAGTCGACCACCGGCTCAAAGCCCTCGCCTGCGTTCCATGTTGAGGTGTCTGCTGCGTCTATGTTGCTGCCGAGTGCATAGAAACCGGCAAGATTGCCGTTCATGTTTTGCAACGCTGTCGCATCGTTGATAACTGTGTAGGCATTGCCGGCAATTGTGAGACCTGGTGTGCTGCCGGAAAGCGTAATCACTGCGCCGTTATTTAAATAATAATTGCCGCCTGCTCCGGTATTGCTGGGCGTAAGCGTAAGCCCTGCCGTATTGCCTGTGGCAGTGATATTTGAGTTGACATTGACATTGCGATATGCGGACAGGGTGAGCAAGGTATTTGCGCTCCATGAAACAGCGTCATTGACATTGATGTCACCGGATGTGCCGGTTAGTCCGTCTGAACTTAAGATGGTTACATTTGTTGTTCCAAGATTGGTTGAAAGCGCCGCGCCGGTGCGGTCTCCGCCGCTTGCCGCTATGTTGTAGTCTGTCGGGTCAATAAGCCACTCGCCGGTTTTGCCGTAAGGCGCATAGGTGGTGATAACGGCGTCATCTGCGATGTTCACCTTTGCGGCTGAGGTCTCTATGAAGCCGCCGTCGCCGCCGTTCGGCGCTGATGCGTCAAGTGTGCCGCCTATTTGAATGGCGTTGCTGCTATTAGCGTCCATGCCGCCAAGGAGATATATCTTTCCACCTCTATCTTCTATGGTCTGCGCCTGTATGATTCCCTCATTGTTTATTACTGTCTTTAAGAGGTCTCCTGCGGCCTTTGCAGAGAGGATTACCTGCCCGCCGTTTGCAGTGATTGTTCCTTTATTTGTTATGCCTGCCTGAGATTGCCTCGTCCCGAGTTGTTCGGGACTCACAATGACACCCTCTGCTGTTGCTTTATCTATGGTAAATCCTATGAGGTCATTGCCTGCAAAACTCAGGGTTACTTCATCTGCCGATGCAAGAT
>JBBTQT010000014.1:0-1470 GCA_038065575.1 Patescibacteria group bacterium | reverse complement strand
GAGTTGAGTGGGTGAAGGTCGGCGGATATGTTGATACCGCACAGCAGACCGTCTCACTGAAGACCAAAAAAGGCGGAAAATATCAACTGAGACAATCAATGCGGTCGGGAAGATTTGCATTAACCAAGGTTTATCCGAGAATATTCACTCCTAACGGCGACGGCTGGAACGATGTGGCGAATTTCATCTATGAAGGAAACAATGCAGGACTTACAGGCAAAATTTTTGATATAAACGGCGCTTTTGTTTCCGATATGGTTATTGGTGATTTCGGAGATAATACCTCGCTGAAATGGGACGGAAGAAACGGAGACGGAAAAGTCGTTTCATCCGGAATTTATATTTATCAGATTGAGGCGGATAAGAAAGTATTTAACGGAACCGTTGTTGTTGCCAAATAATAATATGGATAGAAAAAATTATCAGATACTGAAGTTGCTTGTAGCCGCAAAGCGAAGCTTTGCTATTAGCAGAGCTATCGCTCTGCCGCTACTTATCATTTATCACTTATCACTTATCACTGTCGTTCACGGCGCTTTTGAGGAACTGAATATCGGGGCGAGACCTCAGGGTTTGGGCGGCGCTTTCACGGCAATTTCCGACGACGCAAACGCTCTGTTCTATAACCCGGCGGGAATATCAAATTTGAAAAAAGCCGAGTTGACATCAAATTACGGGCGATTATTTTTGGGGTTGGACGATAACTCATCCATCGGCTCGTCATTCATCGGATATGCTCAGCCGACAGAAAAATACGGAACGCCGGGAATTTCATGGTATAATTTGTCGCTTTCCAATTTATACGACGAGACGGCAATCGCTCTTTCTTATAGTTATCCGTTCAACAAATACATCTCGGCGGGCGCAACGGTGAAAAATCTTTCAAGAAAATTCGGAGTAGATGATTATACAAAAACCGCCATCAACACAACCGGTGATACCCGTCTGGATAAAGAGGGCGTTTCGGGAGATCCCGTTTTTGATAACGGCAAAAAATCCTCGGCGATGACAGGCGATGTCGGGCTGCTTTATCTGTATTCAAAAAATATCGCATTCGGCGTTTCGGCGAAAAACATAACAAAGCCCGATATCGGATTGACAAGCACCGACAAACTTTCTGCCGTCTATCGCGGCGGTTTCGCTTACAAAGGCGACGACTATCTGTTTTCTTTTGAGACGGTGAGCAAGGACTCGGACATCAATATCTTAACCGGTGCGGAAAAATGGTTCTCTCAAAAAAATATAGCTGTCCGAGGTGGGCTGTCACTCGGAAGCCGCAGATGGAGAACAATATCTATCGGGTCGTCGGTAAGGTTTGACAACTTTTCCTTTGATTATGCGTTCTTGTGGCCGTTATCTGGAATAAAGGATACTCTCGGAACCCACAAAATCGCACTCAATATAAAATTCGGAAAGCAAAAAATCACAAAAGAAGAATATGATTTATTGAAAGAAAGAGAAGCAAGACAA
>JBBTQT010000013.1:0-1955 GCA_038065575.1 Patescibacteria group bacterium | reverse complement strand
ATTTTTGTCCTTTTGCTTCATTCATAACGCTTATTATTCCAGAAATCAGACTTTTAGGCAAGGATCAATCAATTACGAATTACTGATTGCGACTTAACACGCACAACGGACACAATTATTAATTAGTAATTATTAATTTTTAATTAAGCATCCCCTTCCATAAAACAAAACCATCCCGACTAAATCAGAATGGTCATTACAAAATCCAAAGCTACACCCGATCGTATTCGTACATCGTGATCTGCGCTTCAATTTGCTTCGTGGTTTCAATCGCCACGCTTACGACAATGAGGAGGCTCGTGCCACCAATAACGAGAGACTGCGAACCGCTGAAGGCTTGAACCAAAAGAGGAAGAATGGCGATGGCGCCCAAAAACAACGCTCCCGGGAACAAAAGTTTGTTCATCGTGCCGGCGATATAATCCTCGGTCTGTTTGCCCGGCCTGATGCCCGGAATAAACGCACCCTGTTTTTGCAGATTCTCGGCCATTTTTTGCGGATGAAAAATAACAGCGGTATAAAAATAAGTGAAGCCGAAAACCAGCAAGAAATAAGAAATGCCGTAAAATAATTGATTGTTGAACAAACTGATGGTGAATTGCGCGGCACGCGCCACATAACCGCCACTGCCGACAAAAAATTGGGCGATCATCGGCGGAAAAAGCACCACCGAAATGGCGAATATAATTGGAATTACTCCGGCCATATTAACACGCAATGGCAAATGGCTGTTGGCTCCGCCGAACGAGCGGCTACCATGCGCTTGGCGAGCGTAACTGATGGGGATATTTCTTTGGCCTTCGGTGATGATTACCACTCCCACGACCGTCAAGACCGCCAAAACCACGAATAACAAATAAGTGTAGAGTTTGGAAGGGTCGTAATTGACAATGGCGTTTTGAACGGCGGTTGGCAAGGCGGTGATGATACCGGCAAAAATCAAAAGTGAAATACCGTTGCCGACTTTTCTCTCGGTGATGAGCTCCCCGATCCACATCAAGAAAATCGTGCCGGCGGTGACCGTCATCATAATGGAAACAAACTTGAAAGTATCAAGCGATCCGATGATGGCAAACTGGGAATTACTTAACAATTTAATCATGCCGAACGCCTGCAAAAAAGACAGTGGCACGGTGGCGAGCCGGGTGTACATGTTGATTTTTTGCTGACCGGATTCGCCTTCTTTGGTCAATTCTTCCAGCCGCGGAACCACCATTGAAAGCAGTTGAAAAATAATGGAAGAAGTGATGTAAGGACCGACACCCATGAGCACGATGGAAAAATTCTGCATGGTGCCGCCGGAAAATAAATTCAATAGTCCGAGCACCTGATTGCTCTGCAAAAAACGTTGCAAATTGGCCGTGTCCACGCCGGGAATCGGGATATAAGCGGCCACGCGAAAAATCACCAGCATGGCGGTGACAAACAAAATGTTATTTCTCAATGGCTTGATTTTCCAAAGTCTGGAAATTTTTTCCCACATAGTGTTGGCATTAGTGGATTACGCGCCGTCCCGACTTTTGTTCGAGATTTAGAAAGAAAATGCCCCGCCGGCGGCCTCAATCGCCCGAATCGCGCCTTTCGACGCCACGCAACCCTCAATCATCAATTTTTTGGAGATTTTTCCTTCGCCCAAAATTTTTATTCCCGATCCGGAGCCACGCGCCACGCCTTTTTTGATGAGAATGGCCGGAGTTACTTTGTCGCCGTCAAGAAATAATTTTTCCAAAGTGGAAATGTTCACCGCTTCCAACCGAACGAATCGGCTCTTGAAACCGCGCAGTTTCGGCACTTTTTGCAGACCTTTTTTGAAACCGAGCAATTTCAAGCCGCCCCGTTGACCGGCGCGCGCTTTTTGCCCTTTGGTTCCTTTGCCGGCGGAAGTGCCTTTTTGCGAGCCGTTGCCGCGTCCCAGTCGCTTTTTGGAACGGGTGGTTCTCGAGCCGGATGAAATT
>JBBTQT010000012.1:0-5124 GCA_038065575.1 Patescibacteria group bacterium | reverse complement strand
GACCATCGCCAAAATTTTTCCGGTATTCGGATCCATTACAATCCCCGATCCGCGGCTCTTTCCGAATTTTTGAAAATATTCCAACATAATCCTCTCCAACCGGTCCTGCATGGCCGCGTCAATCGCGAGTTCAATATGCGCGCCCGATTCCGGAGCGTATTCGGCGAGCACCGACTGCTCTCTGCCAAAGGCGTTCACTTCAATTTTTCGCCTTCCGTATTTACCGCGCAAAATCACCTCATAACGATTTTCCACTCCGATTTTGCCGATGCTGTCCGAGGGCAGATAACCGAGGGGATAATTTTTTTCCAATTCATCCGGATCAAGCTTTCCCACATATCCAAGGATGTGGGACAACGCCATTATCGGTGTGGAAGAATTGACGCCGTATTTGTCGCTGTAAGCGTCCAAATCCAAATCAGCCCGACCGTTCAGGTACAATCTCTTGCTGCCCTGCTGGATACGCACGCCCGGCAAATCGGCAGCGGCAATTTGAATTTTCAAGGCGGTTTCGTAGCCAATGTCTTCCTTAACGATAATGGAATCACTGCGGTAGCGATTGTACTCCTGAATCAATTGATCAATTTTCATTTTCTCCATTTCAACCAGAACCGACAGTTCATTCAATACCGCCTCTTTTTCGGCGCGCGCGCGCGGCAAATCCAAAGGCACGAGAACAACGGAAAAATTGGGAATATTTTTTGTCAGCAACTTACCCTGGCGGTCATAAATCAATCCTCTTTCCGCCGGTACCGGCAAAATTCTTTCACTGTTATTTTCCGCCAGTTGCCGATATTTCGCGCCCTGAAAAATTTGCAGATAAGCCAGTCTGAAAAAAATCAAGGCGATGCTGAAAAAAATAAAATACAACAAATACCGCGATTTATTGGCGTAAAAACTGCTGCCGATATGGGAAGCGCCGCGACGGATGAATTCCTCGCTATTGACCGAATGATCAGCGGACAACGACCCTTCCACCCAATCGGTTTTGAACTTTCCTTTCAATGAAGAGTAGGCCCGGAATTTTTTGACCGGAGAAAATATAATTGAAGGATCAATTTCCGCCATATATTATTTTCTTAGCTTAGTGGTGTTCAGTTTCGGGATGAATAATTTCAAAAAAAAGTGCGCCAGACCGGCGGCTACGGCGGTAATAGCCAATTCCCAGCCATAACTGGCGAATTGCGAAAAAAATGTCGTCTCGATATCACCGCTGAAACGACCGACCGCGTAAATAATCGCCGAATACTGCGAACGATAAATTAAAATGAATATGGCGGTAAGCGCGACCGTGGTCAAAATCGTGCGATTGGCAAATACTGTCTTGTACAACCAAAACGAGATCAAGGCCGAAATCGTGCCGGAATAAAGCGCCGCTCCAAACGGAGCGAGAGAGAAAAGTTCCATAAAAAAATAAGCCGTAAAACCGATCCAAACCGTTCTCCCCGATTCGGTAATCAATAAGACGATTATGACGAACAAAACGACCAAATTTATTTTATTGATGGGGTACGCGAAGACGGATGCCAAACCGAAATGGAGAATCACCGCCAAAAAGGAAACAATCGCCAATAACCCGGCGCCAATAAGCTGAACGCGACTGCTAGGCATAATCAAAATTTTACGACGACCATCAATCCTTAAATTTACCGGCCGGTATCAATAATCACGGAAACCACTTTGATGTCGCGCAGGTCGGCGAGAGTTTTCAAAATCGCTTGCTGAAAAGCCTCTTGCGGTTTTTTTTCCACGATTTCAATAATCCCTATCCCCAAACCGCGTGGCATATTCGGCTCAAGACCGGATGACACCACCATGTCTCCGGGTTTAATGATTTCATTTTGCGGCACAAACCCCAGACGCACGCTTACACCATAGCCACCCTCCACCAACCCCAGACTTTTATTCATGCCAGCAACCATGGCGGCCACTCGGCTGTTCGTGTCATCAATCAGCCTCACGATGGCCGTTGTCTCCATCACTCTCCCGACTTTTCCAATTAAAATCCCATCGCCAACCACCACCGGATCATTGATCCGAATACCGGCGTCCCTCCCCGAATTGATGATAATGGCGGTGTCAACCGGATCGATATTCCTGCCGATCACATCCGCCCCGACATGGCGATAAGTGCTGGAAGAAAAAAAACCGAGACTGCTCCGCAATGAAGAATTTTCCTCTTCAAGGAGACTCACTCGGGCTTTTTTCAATTCAAAATCCTTTTGATACTCAATCGTTTCCCGACCGCCCGGTAAGCAGGCTTTCGGCGCCGGGAAAACGCCCTCTTCGGTTTTTCGCGACAGATAAATGGCCGCGCGATAAATTAACGATATCCCGCCCGAAACCGCCCGACGCGAATAATTCTCAAGCGACGCCGTCAAGCCCAAATAATGAAGAACAATAACCACGCCGATTACCGCGCTGATATTGACGAATTTTTTTCCGCGCAGTTGCATAATTGAAATGAGTGAGATAATGAGTAAATTTATTTACTCATTATCGAGCGAATGAGATTATACCAGTAGGTATACTTTATTTTACCTGATTGCGCGCTGTCGGAAGAATAATTTGACTGAGTAATTCATCTTCATCAAGCAGAACGCCCGTACCGCGAACAACCGTGGTCAGCGGATCATCGACAATCCGGACGGGAATCAACGTTTCCCGAGCGATCAATTTATCCAGACCGCGCAAAAGCGAACTGCCCCCGGTGAGGAGAATGCCTCGCTCGTGGATATCGGCCGTTAATTCCGGCGGGGTGGTTTCCAAAGCCATTTTGATATTATCCACGATAGTTTTGATTGAACGGTCGAGTGCCTCTCGAATATGACCCTCGTTAATCATAATTTCCTTCGGCAAACCGCTAATCACGTCTCGGCCGCGCATCGGAAATTCCATATTCTGGCCGGTTGGCAAAATTGATCCGATTTTTATTTTTATCTGTTCCGCGTGGCTTTCGCCGACAAAAAGATTGAAAATTTCCCGGGCGTATTGCAAAATATTTTTATTAAATTCGTCTCCGGCGATAGAGGTGGATTTCCAGTTTACCACCCCGCGCAGAGAAATGACGGCGATCTCGGTATTGCCGCCACCGATGTCCACGATCATGTTGCCAATCGGATCCTCAATCGGCATGCGCGCGCCGATTGCTCCAAGCATCGGTCCTTGAACGATATAAACTTCTCTGGCGCCGGCCGACAATGTGGCATCTTCAACCGCTTTGATTTCCACTTCGGTCACATCAAGTGGAACGCCGATAATCACGCGCGGCCGAGAAACAACGCTGAAACCACCCTCATAGACTTTGTCCAGAAAAAAACGAAGCATTTTTTCCGTCACTTCAAAATCAGAAACTATCCCCTTGACGAGCGGCCGGGTAACGACAATATGCGGCGGCGTTTTGCCAAGCATATTCTTCGCCTCATTGCCAACCGCTAAAATTTGCTCGGTTTTGGTGTTCACCGCCACTACCGACGGTTCATCAATGATAATTCCTTTTTCTTTGGTGTAGACTCTGGTGTTGGAAGTACCCAAATCAATTCCAATATCTTTGGACAACCTGCCGAATAATTTTTTAAACATAATTTCCCGCTAAATAACTCCTTCTAACTCCTTCGTCAAACCGGCGACAATTCCCGTGAGCGACAACCGTTTAGTCTCGACGTCCGCGCGTTTCTTCACTTCCACCTGCCCATCGGCCAAGGTCTTCGGACTGATTACCACGCGCAGAGGAATACCGATTAGATCGCTATCGGCGAATTTTTCTCCGGCGCGCGCGTCCGCCCGATCATCAAAAAGCGTATCAATTCCCGCCCCGATCAAAGATTGATAAACACTTTCGGCTTTATCCAAATCCGCGGATTCGCGGCATAAGGAAATTAAATGCACAGCCATCGGGGCGACGCTTTTCGGCCAGACGATACCCGCCGCGTCGGAATGAGTTTCCACGATCGCACCCATAATTCTAGTTGGACCAAGACCATAGCAACCCATAATCACCGGTCGGCTTTGTCCGTTTTCATCAACATACTCAAATCCGAACGCGTCGCTGTATTTCGTGCCGAGTTTGAAGATATTACCCACCTCAATCGCCTTTTTTTCTTGTAAATCTTTACTTTTACAAGATACACACTGATTGTCCAAATCATTCATTATTTCACGGTTGATGGCAACATTGCATTTGGTACAAACATAAATAATATCTTCTCCTGCATCAGTAATGGTTTGGTATTCATGCGAATATTTAGAAAAAGTACCACCGGAAGCGAAGGTTAGATAAGTAATCCCAGCCATGCCACAACGCAAATAAATACGCGCATAGGCTTCTTGAACTTTTTCATAATAGCTGTCTAATTCTACCGTATTGGCATGGAAGGAATACAAATCCTTCATTCTGAATTCACGACCGCGCAAAAGTCCTGATTTTGGTCTAGTTTCATTTCTAAACTTTGTTTGTATCTGATAAACCGCTTTTGGTAAATCCTTGTAAGAGTGAACAAATTTTTGCAACAATGGTGTTACTACTTCTTCATGAGTAGCTCCCAAGGCATTTTCTTTGTCGTTGCTGTCCTTAATTTTGAATAACACATCGAATGTACTCCATCTTCCGGTAGCCTCCCAATTTTCCTTCGGTTGTAAAGCCGGCATCAATACTTCCATTCCTCCGACCCTGTCCATCTCTTCGCGCACGATTTGTTCGATTTTGTTAAGCACGCGCAAACCGAGCGGCAAAAAAGTGTAGACGCCGGCCGAAAGCCGATCAATAAAACCGCCACGCGTCAATAAATTTGCGTTAACGCTTACGTCTTCCTTGCTGATGTCTTTTCTGGTTTTCGTGAATAATAGTGATTGGCGCATAATGACAATTAAATCCGTTCCCGATCATTGTTGAAAACCGGAAACTTTAATGAAAATTCCAAGGAAATCGCTAAAACGAAAATCGCCGTCAGAATAATACCATTCCAAAAATTCAGATAACCTTGGCCTCTCAGGAACAGCGAGAAAACCAGAAAACCGGAAAGCACCGTGGCTTCATTGAAACTGCGCCTTACGAATTTGAATAAAGGCCAATCGCGACCGCTGAAAAACCGGTAGGCGAAAAATAATCCGGTTGAGAAAGTGCCG
>JBBTQT010000011.1:0-1790 GCA_038065575.1 Patescibacteria group bacterium | reverse complement strand
GGAAACGATTTTTTTGATTCTGAAAGGCGAGTTGCCGACACCGGCGCAAACCAAAATGATGAACGCCATTTTCACCGCGGTCGTTGATCACGGCCCGGGAACTCCATCAGCCCAGTGCGCGAGAATTTCAGCCTCGGCAAAAAATGACTTGCATGCGTCGGTTGCCGCCGGCTTGCTCGGTTTGGGTGGAAGACATGGGGCAGTCGTAGAACCGGCAATGAAATTTTTTTATGACAACATCGACGAACTTGATCTCGCGGTCCTCCTGCGAACCATGAAAGAAAAAAAACAATACGCGCCCGGGTTCGGTCATAAAATTTTTACGGTTGATCCTCGCGCTCAAACCTTATTTGATATTGCCAAAGAGACCGGAGTCTATGGCAAGTACGCGGAGTTTGCCGAAAAAGTGGAAACAGTCTTAAATTCCACCGCCTCAAAAAAATTGCCGCTTAATGCCGATGGCGCCATTGCCGCCCTGCTTTGCGACCTGGGTTTTGACGCTCGGGTCGGTGATGGCATCTTTGTCATCGCCCGCGTACCCGGTCTGGTCGCTCAGGTTGTGGAAGAAATTATCTCCGGTGAAGGAATCAGACGAGTAGAACCGGAGGAAATCGAATACAATGGCTCTTCCGAAAGAAATTTGATTTAAGCCGAATGGCGTTGAAAATCATTGATCTTCACATTCATTCCAAATATTCGCGCGCCTGTTCGCGCGATTTGGAATTGCCGAAAATCGCCAAAGCTTGCGAGGTCAAAGGAATTGATATTGTCGCGACCGGAGACTTCACTCATCCTGGCTGGTTTAAGAGCATGGAAGAATCGTTGGTTCCTGACGCGGACGGAATTTATAAATTAAAAAATGATTCCGGCAAAACAAAATTTGTGATCGGCACCGAGGTGGCCGTGGTTCGCAAGCATAAAGACAAAACTCGGCGGGTGCATCTACTCTTATTCGCGCCCGACATGGAAACGGCTGGAAAATTCAACCGAAAATTGGAAAGCGACGGTTTTAACTTGCGTTCGGACGGCCGGCCGATACTTGGTCTTACTTGTAAAGAGTTATTGAAAACAATGCTCGCAATTGACGACCGAATGGTGATGATTCCGGCTCACGCTTGGACGCCATGGTTCGGCATTTTCGGATCAAAGGGCGGGTATGACGCCTTGGATGAAGCTTTTGACGAATTGACTGAGCGGATTTTTGCCATTGAAACCGGTTTATCAAGCGATCCGGCCATGAATTGGCGGTTGTCAAAATTGGATGATATCACGCTCGTCTCCAATTCCGACGCCCATAGTTTGCCGAAACTGGGCCGGGAGGCGAATGTGTTGGAATTCGCGAGTGATGAAAATATCACTTACGCGGAAATCATGCGCGTCCTGCGCGAGAAGGATAAGAAAAAATTCAAATACACGATTGAATTTTATCCGGAGGAGGGAAAATATCATTTTGATGGTCATCGCGATTGTCATTTTTTTTGCGCGCCGGAAGAAACGAAAAAATTAAAAGGGATTTGTCCGAAATGCAAACGCCCCCTGACCGTCGGAGTAATGAATCGCGTGCATGAACTTTCCGATCGCGATGGGGAGGAAGCGCGGCGCGCGGGCGTGATCCCGTTTCTGAACACCGTGCCGCTCCTGGAAATTATCGCGGGCGCGTTCAATCTTGGTGTCGGCGCCAAAAGGGTTCAAGAAATGTATTTAGCGATGACGCGGAAAATCGGCAATGAATTGGATATCTTGACCCGCGTTTCACTCGCGGATATTCTGGTAGCTAGTAATAAAGAGAT
>JBBTQT010000010.1:0-2867 GCA_038065575.1 Patescibacteria group bacterium | reverse complement strand
GCGGAAAGACTGGAAGTGAGCGGGGTAATTCGCAATTCTTGGATTTTTAGAAAATATTTGGTTTGGAAAGGAATGGACAAAAAAATTAATATTGGAACATTCAAAGTGGACAAACCGGTGACAGTAGCGCGCATTGCCGAGGTATTGGCCGAGCCGGGGGTGACCGAAAGAACGATCACCATTATTCCCGGTTGGGATTTGCGCGATTTGGCCGATTATTTCGCGACCGAACGACTGATTGGTAAAGCGGATTTTTTTACCGAAGTGGTCGGCGTGCCGGCGCACGAATATAGCCTGACGAGGCAGTTGCCGTCATTCATTCAGGAGTTGGATATTTATTCACCCAAAATAAGAGTGATGGCGGACAAGCCGTGGTTTTTGAGTTTGGAAGGGTACCTCGCGCCGGATACTTATCGGATTTATAAAAATGCCGGTATTGAAGACACTATCAAAAAATTGTTGGAGCAAAGAGACCGTCAGTTTACGGATAAGATGTATGCGGACATAAGCGCTGCCGGGCGGAGCGTACACGAGATGCTTACCATGGCCAGTATTCTGGAAAGAGAAGTCCGAAGCCCTGGCGACAAAGCCAAAGTAGCGGATATTTTCTGGCGGCGGCATGACGCCGGCATGGGATTGCAGGCTGATTCCACCGTGCATTACGCCGTCGGCAAAAAGGGCGATGTTTTCACGACGGCGGAAGATCGGGATTCGTTGAATTCTTGGAATACCTACAAATATCCCAAACTGCCACCCGGTCCGATCAGCAATCCGGGTATTGAATCAATCATGGCGGCGATATACTCCGAGAAAAACGATTATTGGTATTTTTTAACGACCTTGGACACGGGCGAAGTGAAGTACGCGCGGACATTGGCGGAACAGAACGCGAACGCGGCGAAGTTTTTGAAAAACCGCTAACAAAAAACCGGAGAGAAATCCCAAGGCTTTTTTCTAAAAGCACTTGGATTTTGCTCTCCGGTTTTGTTCTTCGGCAGGGGATCGGAGCTGCTTCTCGCGTGGTTGTGCATGCTTGACAATCATCCAAAAATCGTCTATAATACGTCCATAGTCAATCAGTCAAATCCCTATGTTTGAGCCAAAATACACGATTTCTCCACAACTCCTCCGAAACATCAAACGGATTTCGGTTTTGGTGGCGGAGCTGAACCACCAGTCTTTGACCAAGGTGGTTTTATTGGATTGGGAAAAAAAAGCTCGAGAAATTTCCGCCCATGCTTCCACGAGTATTGAAGGCAATCCACTTCCATTGACTGATGTTAAAGAAATTCTCAAACATCGTCCGGAATTTATTCGGGACAGCGAAAGGGAGGTGTTGAATTACAATCAAGCTTTGGTTGAATTAAATACCTTGGTTAAAGAATCTATAGTGCATTTTAATTTGTCCCTAATTTTGAAAATTCAAAAAAACGTGACGCAGGATTTATTGTCCGCACATCGGGTTGGCGCACTTCGACAAGAGCCGGTGTTTGTGAATGACCCGCGTCTCCAAAAAACCATCTACTGGCCACCTGACCACCAAGACGTATCGGAGCTAATGGAGCAATTGTTTGATTTTGTAGAATGTAATAAATCAATTTTGGATCCGCTCATATTGGCCGGAATTTTCCATAAGCAATTTGTGGTGATTCATCCATTTATTGATGGTAATGGCCGAACAGTTCGCTTGGCCACTAAAGTTTTGTTGGCCGGAATGGGTTTGAATACGTTTAATCTATTTAGTTTTGAGAATTATTATAATCAGAATGTCACCAAATATTTTTTCACGGTCGGCGTTCAGGGAAATTATTATGATATAAAAAATGAAATAGATTTTACCTCCTGGTTGGAATATTTTACGGACGGAATTATTGATGAATTATTGCGCGTGGGCGCGGGATTAAAAAAAGCTACGATTTCTCCGGTTGAGTTATTGCAATTGCATCATGAAAAGATTTTGGAGCATATTACTGAACACGGGTACATTACCGATCGATTGTATTCTCAACTGACTGACCGCGCCAAAGCCACGCGCAATCTTGATTTTAATAAATTAATTGCTCTCGGCAAAATTGTACGCGTGGGAAAAGGTAGAGCCACGATGTATAAAAATAAATAATTAGGTATGTGAAAAAATAAAAACAAAAAACCCGGAGAAGCAACAGAATTCTTGATTCAAAAATTCTCTTGTTTGACTCCGGGTTTTGGTTTCTTCGGCAGGGGATCGGAACGCTCATGCGCTCGACGATCCCTCTGCCGGCCGCAGAATTTCTAATCATGGCTCTCTTGATCTACACTCATCCAGAGCATAGTTCAAGAAGCGAATCGCGGCCGTGACGTTGTCTGTCCTGACGACAATGTTGACCACTGCGTCAGAGAAGCTGATGTGGCAGTTGTTTGTTGCCACCATCACCACCGCCTTCGCCGGCACAACGTTCACTTCTTCGACTATGGGGTACTTTGTGAGTACCTCAATGATTTTCTGCTCCTCCTTTTCAGAAATGCTCCGATTGCCCAACTCTAGCTGGCATATCCTCCCTTGGGATATCCCTACCTGTTTTCCAAACTTCGCTTGACTAAGCCGCCGCTCCATTCGGAGTTTACACAACTCACCTCCGTCCAAGATAACCTCCCCTATGATTTGCTTCCAGAACACCATCTGACGATAGCAACACCGTTGTCACTCCCGTCATTGCGATATCCAAGAATGCGTAAGTATAGCAAAGAGAGAGAGAGTTGTCAAGGTCAGGTATTTGACAATATATAGTATATAGTGTATAATATACTATATACTATGATTTCAAATACTTCACAAAAAATTCTTGATTTTGTCAAGAAAAATGAAGGCACCGATCCCAAAGGTATCG
>JBBTQT010000009.1:0-4020 GCA_038065575.1 Patescibacteria group bacterium | reverse complement strand
CAAATAATCAAATTTACCCCGTGAAATTGCGGCTTCACGGCATTTTATTTCACTGGGATCAGTCATTAACACAGCGGACCGACCAGCCGTATAACTTATTATTGGAATCCCAGTAGATCGTGGCTTTGCTCGAATATATGCTCCGTCTCAAAGCATTAGAAGACTCTGTCTCTGAAGAAGACCAGAGGTTGATGTCCGCGCCGCGAGCGCCAAACGACCCGTCGGTATTGCGGATGCCGGCCAAGAGACCTTCATAGCCTGAAGTAGCACAAGGAGTTCTGTTCTGGCAAAGCCCGGTGGCCTTTACTTTATCTCCCTCGGTTGTTCCTCTCCAGCCACCCGTACTCGTGTCGTACGGAAAATCAGTGGCGCAAGTACCGGATGTGCACACCGCGCGTTCTAAAACCACTATTTCATAATGCGAGGGTAGGTGCCAGCCGGTGGGGCAGATGCCCTGAACCGGGGTCGTGCAGGCCGGGCTGGACTCGCCGGTGCCGTTGCACGAGGCTGCGCCGCACATGGCTTGTGCCCATTGGTACAAACCGCCGTCCGAGGTACAGTTTGCTTCATCATCTGAATAACAATATTTTTGTATGGAAGCACAGCTGGCGCCTTGATTTTGGACCGTATCACTGCCAGTCGCGCAGGCGCCGACATATCCTCCGGTGCAGGAGGTTATTTTCGTGCCTACGTTCAAGTGTTGTTTGAGCCAGCACTGAAGGCCGATTTGAACCGTATTGTAGGTTTGTCCGGCGTAACTGATCGAGGTCCCGCAGGTCCGGAGAGAGGTGATGGTAATGGCGGCGCTATTGGTGATCTGAGCGTAAGAAGAGTCAGAATAAAGCTCATAGTAAGAATCTAAAGTGCCACCATCCTTGGTAGCCAGGTCAGTGTTGTTCTCCATGTAAGCGGCCAAACGGTAGTTCTGACCATAAGTGTCTGATTTGTAGATATAGCAATAGTCTGAGCTCTTGGGGTCTTTGGGAAGTTCGTTCATGAAAGAAGGCACCAGAACAGACAAAGGAGCGGGCGAGCCAGAGTAATTCACGCAACCCCCGCTCGTCCAGACAGGATATTGATTGTTGGTCAGATAATAGAGTTCAATGGCGTTTCTCAGTGCTTTGAGCTGCTGGGTCCTGCTCGCGTCTCTGGCTTTGGCTCTCTGAGTGTTTAGAGCCACCATAGAGACGGTGAAGAGAAGAGCGATGATGGCTACGGAGACCAGGAGCTCGAGGAGGGTGAAACCTTTACCGTGGAGCTTGGAGCGTGAAGCATGGAACTTGAATCCGCCAGCTGGCGGAGAAAATTGAGTCATTGAAAATTGCCTGCCCCGTAGTGAAACGAAGTTTCTACTGCACAGGGATTAAAAATTAAAAATTGATAATTAAAAATTCACGATTCGTCATTCGTAATTCTTAATTCGTAATTCATTCTTTAACTCCTGGCTGAAGGGATCAAAACCGATTTTAAATTTTCAAAATCTTCAAGAATTAAACCTTCGCCGCGAACCGTGGCCATGGCCGGATCATCGGTCAAATTAACCGGGATATTAATGCGTTCGCGAATCAGCTTGTCAAAACCTTTAATTAAAGAAGCGCCTCCGGATAAAATCAACCCTCTTTCGTAAATATCAGAGACGAGTTCGGGCGGAGTTTTTTCAATCGTATCCGCGATGCTTTCTACGATTATTTTAAGGGTAGGAATAATCGCCGAGCGAATTTGATCATCGTTAACAATAATTTCTCGGGGCAAACCCGACATCAAGTCGCGGCCGCGAATTTTCATTTCTTGGGTTCTATCCAATGGCGCGGCTGAACCGATCTTAATTTTTATTTCTTCGGCTGTTTGGTCGCCGATTAAAACATTAAATTTTTCGCGAATATATTGAATAATATTTTTGTCCAGAGTTTGTCCGCCGATATTTAAACTCTTGTGGGTTACCACTCCGGAAAGAGAAATTACGGCGATCTCGCTTAAGCCGCCGCCCATTTCCACGATCAAATTTCCGATTGATTCATGAATCGGCAAGCGCGCTCCGATGGCCGCGGCTACCGGCCGTTCCACCAAAAAAACCTCTCTGGCTCCAGCTTGAACAATAACATCTTCCATGGATTTTTTTTCTACTTCCGTTACATCCAAAGGGATTGATGTCACTACGCGCGGCCGTCGGCCCAAGCCCATATTCCCGCTAAAAACCTTTTCGATCAGAACTTTGAGCATTTTTTCTGTCACTTCAAAATCAGAAACCACGCCGTGAACAATCGGCTTAATCACCGACACATAAGTCGGCGCCTTACCGAGCATTTTTAAAGCATTATTGCCAATAGCGATAATGCGGTCAGTCCTCAAATTAATCGCCACAATTGACGGCTCGTTTAACACCAAACCTTTATCTTTCAAATAAATGCGGATATTAGTAGTGCCGAGATCAAGGCCGATGTCTTTGGAAAATATGCCGAATAATTTATTAAACATGGTACGTAGTAAAAATTTAAAAATTAAAAATCAAAATGTAAAATGACCCGCCCGCCTTGACTTCGCCGTTCCTTATAAAAAAGTTTTTTTAAGAAAATTATCTTATTTAAATTAAATGCTTCAATTAATTTATTCGTCAAGGCGAAGTCGGGCGCGGCAAATCAAAGTTCAAAAATTTTAATTCGCCCGCCTCTGGCGGACAAGCTCCACGCTTCAAGTTCCAAGCTTCAAACTTCACGCTTTAGCTTTTTAACTATTTCCTCGGCTGACAATAATTCTATTTTACTATCAGCGCGTTCTTTATATTCTACTTTATCGCCTGTTTTTTGGCTAATCACTAATCTTATCGGGATGCCGATTAAATCAGCATCTTTTAGTTTAACGCTCGCGCTTTCGTCGCGGTCATCAAATAGAACATCCAAGCCAGCTTTTAATAAATCATTATACAATAATACTGATTTCTTATGAATATCGTCATTTTTAATGTCCAAGCAAACGAGATGAATATCAAAAGGCGCCACGCTCTTGGGCCAAACAATGCCTTTTTCGTCCGACAAAGACTCAACAATTATGGCCATTAACCTGCCCACGCCGATGCCGTAACAACCCATAACAACCAGCTTTTGTTTGTTGTCCATATCCATAAAAGAAAGCCCAATTTTCTCGCTGTACTTAGCGCCGAGCTTAAAAATGTGACCCGCCTCAATGCTGTTCGCGATCTGAAGTTTTTTCCCGCAACGCGGGCAAGAATCTTTTCCCTTCAGAATCTCGCTGTTGGCGCCCCAATTACACTTTTCGCGAATAGATATTTTGTCTTCTCCTGATTCGCTTAGCACCATAAATTCGTGGGAATAATTCCCGCCGATTGTTCCGGAAGAGGCCTCCACCGGAATAGCTTTAAGCGAACAACGTTCATAAATTTTAAGATACGCGATTTTTGCTTTTTCGTAATATTGGTCTAAATCTTCGTTGGTAGTATGAAAACTGTAAAGATCCTTCATAACAAATTCGCGCACGCGCAAAAGACCGCCCGTAGACCGCATTTCATTCCTAAATTTATTTTGAATTTGATACAAGGCCAAGGGCAGATCCTTATAAGATTTAATATATTGAGAGGCCAAATCAGTAATAACCTCTTCGTGAGTCGAACCCAGAGCCAGCCATTTATCGTGGCGGTCTTTAAGTTTAAAAAGCGGCGGATCCATTTTGTCCCAGCGCCCGGAACGCTCCCATAATTCGCGCGGTTGAAGAGTGGGCATAAAAATTTCCTGGCCGTTGATATTGTTTATTTCTTCGCGAATGATATTCTCAATTTTCCTAAAAACCCTCAACCCTAAAGGATTCAACGTCCAAACGCCGCTGAACAGCTGATTAATATAACATCCCTTAAGCAATAATTGGTGATTTTTGACAATCGCCTCCTTCGGGATATCACGCAAAGTTTTAACAAAAAATTTGGATTGGAACATAATGAGTTAGAATTTAGAAAATACCTGCCCGCCAATGCCGTTATCGTAGAATAGCGCGAAAAAAATATGTTAGTGG
>JBBTQT010000008.1:0-1463 GCA_038065575.1 Patescibacteria group bacterium | reverse complement strand
ACCGAACACAAAATTTGTTTATAGATAAAAAAAGCCTTTGATAAGCCAAAAACATTGAACTCTTGACAAACTATCCGGCAATGGTTCTATTTGACAGGCTGGTTTTTATCGGGTAGTATGTACCTGTAAAGAAATTTGAAGAATCCTGATTGAGTTGTCCTATCCCTTTCGCGGAATCAAAAGGGATACTGACTATGAGCGTTAATCACCCTAGTTCGGTATCTACGCAGGACCTCCATGAAGATCAAGTATCTCCGACAATAAGCGGAAAAAACCTCTAAAAGCCTTATATAAGGAATTTTTTGTTATTTAAGCGCCAAATTATGTCCCCAGTATACAAGCGTCAGCCGATTGTCAATAAGGAGAGACAGTTTTTTACCGGCATCAGAGACGCGGTTACCGCGCCGGACTTGATTGAAGTGCAAAAAGAATCATACGAATGGTTTTTGAAGAACGGAGTGAGAGAATTGTTTGACGAATTATCGCCGATCGCCGATTTCACCGGTCGCGATTTGGAATTGTTTTTTGAAGAATATTATTTGGACGAAGCCAAATTCAGCGAAGTGGAATGTCGCGACAAAAATATCTCTTTTGAAGCGCCCCTGCGCGTTCAGGTTCGCCTCGCCAACAAACGCACCAATAAATCCATCAAGCAAGAAATTTACCTCGGAGACATTCCGCTCATGACTTCGCGTGGCACTTTCATGATCAATGGGATTGAAAGAGTGGTGGTGTCCCAGCTCATCCGCAGTCCGGGCGCGTTTTTCACGGCCGATTCGGTTCGCGGTCGGCGTTTTTATGGCGCGAAAATCATTCCTAACCGTGGTGCGTGGATTGAGGTGGAAACCGATCAGAACAATGTTGTTTGGATTAAGGTTGATCGCAAGAGAAAAGTGGCCGCCACCTCGCTCCTGAAAGCATTCGGTTTGGCCGATGAAGAACAGATCAAAAAAGCGTTCGTTGAAGTCAACAATCATCCGAACATTGATTATATAGAAGAAACATTGAAAAAAGACGCCGCTTCCACCGAAGAAGAAGGTTTGATTGAAGTTTATCGTCGCATCCGTCCGGGAGACTTGGCGACCGCTGACAACGCTCGCAGTTTGATCCATTCCATGTTTTTCAATTTTGATCGCTATGATCTTGGAAAAGTGGGTGTTTACAAATTCAATACCAAATTCAATCTGGGTCTCAATGAAACGGATTTTGAAAATAAAGATCATCGTGTCTTATCGGTGGATAAATTGTTGCAAGTTTTGAAGGAAATTGTCCGCTTGAATGTCACCCAGGAAATCGCCGACGATATTGATCACCTCGGCAATCGCCGCATCCGCGCGGTCGGAGAATTGGTGCAAAATCGCTTCCGTATCGGTCTCGCCCGCATGGAGCGCATCATCAAGGATCGGATGAGCACCATGGAGATTGAAGCGATCGTCCCCAACAAATTGATTAACGCCCGACCG
>JBBTQT010000007.1:0-20912 GCA_038065575.1 Patescibacteria group bacterium | reverse complement strand
TTTCCTACTTTCCTTTTCTATTTTTTCAATTTTTTCGCTGATAAATTTGCGATTTTTATAAAAAATCTCCGCCATTACCCATTCTTCTATTGTATCCAAGTCAACTGAGCGCCACTTGGGACAGACCACCGCTTTGGTTTTTTTAGTTATTATACATTTCTCTTTGTACAAGGCTTTAAGATCCACAATATAGACAAGACAACCATTCAATAAGTACGCCGGTTCCCATGTTTGAGTGTTATTTGAATGCTTTTCCGAACCATTTACCAATTGAATATCATTGTGAGGACCCAAATGGTACAATTTCGGATGGGTCGGACAAACAGTCAAAACAGTAGTAGCATTGGTACTTTCCATCATTTTCCAGCAATCCTCAATATCTTTTCTTTCTCTAAGCGGAGAGGTTGCTTGCAAAATCATGATATGAGTTGGAACATAACGCTCCTCTTTTTTTAATTTATCCAACATATAAAATATACTGTCTATTACATTGGAACTGTCCGAAGCCAAATGTTCCGGACGCAAAAATGGAACATCCGCGCCAAATTGTTTGGCCAGTTTGGCTATTTTAGGAGAATCAGTATCCACCAAAACTCTATCTATAAAAGAAACCGACAAGGCTTGCTCAATCGCGTAAGCAATCAAGGGCTTACCGCAAAATTTCCTGGTATTCTTACCCGGTATCCGCTTTGAACCTGAGCGCGCCGGAATATAGGCTAGTATTTTTTGGATTTTGCTCATAGGTGGATATTAATATTATTCATTCCTACTTCAAATCTTTATAGGTATTCACGAAATCATTGGTAGTTTTCATGTCGCTTTTTGTGCAGGAATTTACATAACCCATGCTTCGTACATTGTCATATCTGAATTTTCCTCTTTTTAAAATTTTGTTTAGTACATAACAGGTACTAAGTCGGCCGTCAACAATGGCGCTGATCGGTTTTTTGGATTTCGCTAAAATATCAATAAAATCAAAATCAAATGTCTTTTGGCCATCAGATAAAGTCTTGGTAGTAGGACCATCAATAAATACGAAGTCATACTCTCTGTCGGGAACATTACCGTACTTCATACCGCGAAACAAACAATAATAGGCTTCCACCTTCGGACTCAAAATGATCTCAACATATTTGGTCAGGCAAACAGGCAGAAGTTGACAAGCAAGATCATAATATTTAGGGGATTCTTCCATAGAGGTGATCCTACCGATAACTCCATTTTCTTTTTCGTTTATCATCATGGCGCAGGCCATTACAATAGTAGAAACGCCGGTTGAACATTCCAATACTTCCGACGGTTTTTTTTCTCTAATAAACGAATAAAGTTCCCAATAATCAATGTAGGAGCAACCAGTTGATCCGGTTTTACTTATATATGAACTCAAAATTGACCATAATTCATCATTTTTTTGAATTATTTTTTTAGCTCTAAAATCCAATAATTTTCGATATCTTCTCACAACCCCTCTCCTTAAATAATCTATTGTATTCATGTTTGTGCAGTTAATAAATAAATTGGTAATTTTTTCCAAGACTAATTTTTTAATTCAGACAAAATAACACTGGCTATCCGTTCTGATGAATTTCCGTCAGTTTTATAACATAATTTATCCAATAGAATTTTTCTCTCCGCACTCTTATATTCCGGATGAACCAAATAATTATTCACACTCTCTAACAATTCTTTTTCATTCATCACAACATCCACCCCACCGGTTTTTGTAACATCCTGATAATGATCCGTTTCATAATGAATGTTAGTAACATCCTGACCATTTCTTAAATTATGATAAACTCCAAATGCGACGGAGATAATAGGTCTATCAAAAAAACAGGCGTCCAGAGTAAGGGTAGAAGCAATGTTGACGACGATATCGCTGTGATGCAAAAGATTGACAAAAAATTTTGTTTCCTTTAGGCCATAATCCCAACCCATCGGAATTATATCCGAATACACCATGCTTTTATCAACCGCGATATTGTCCATTACTTGATATTTATCGTATTTTGCCACACCACTATCGGAAAAATGCGGGCGGACGATCATACAAGCCGGTTTCATTAACATTCCCGGCGTATTGATAAATTTGGCCAACATATCAATTATGTCACAATCTTTCGGAGAATTTGAGCCGGCTGATCCGAAGAATATCAGTTTCCTATCCGGATCAAGGCCTAGTGATTTAATAAATTCTTCCCTACCTAGAAGTAGCTCCTTTTTATTATACCAGTCAAACTGAGGAAAACCGCAGACTTCAATTTTTGAGGCATCTATTTTTTGGTGTTTAATCAGATATTCCTTCATGACAAAATTTTGAATGACTATTTTGTCGGGAATGAATCGATACAAAACTCTGGACGCATGATCCCAGCCTTTGGTCATGGCGACTGTCTTGATTCCTCTTTCCGACGCTTCCTTCATGAAGGAGATATCAATTCCACCAATGATTGAGGTGCTAAAAACCAAATCCGGTTTATACTTATCAAAATAGGGGGCATAAAGATTAGAAACAAAAACATTTTTTTCTATACTCCTGACAATATATTTTAGAAAATGCACTTTGGTCAGAATGGAAAATACGAATCTTTCAAGATACTTCCAAAAAAACATTCTTTTTCTGTTAGTCACATTACCGGCGCGGATATACGACCAGGTTGAATCGCTGTAAACCAATAATGAAGTCCATTTGACAAAAACTCTATAAATTCTATCAAAAAAATTATTTGATGGAAAAGAACTTATTTTTTCAAACACGACAAAATCACCCCCAAATTCGTCCTTCAAATATTCGGGAATTTCTTTTCCCTTCAATGTCTGGAAAAGAATCACAATTTTATAGCCCGGTTGTTTTAAGTGTTTCAGCACGCCACTTCTCAAGATATTTCTAATCAAAAAACCGCGGGTGATTATGATAAAAATCGTTTTATTCATAAAGATGAATTATTATTTACAAGATACCCGTTAATAACTTCAAAAAGCCGTCGACCGCTCTCGCCATCCACGCGATAGCACAACCTTTCCATCAATTTTACCCGTTTACCCAAATCTTTACCAGGGTTAACAGTCAATTCCTTAATTTTTTTCACCAACTCTTCTTCGCTATCCGCCATATTGTCCAGACCGAATTTTAGAATCTCTTGAAACCACAGCGTGTGGTACAGTCGTTTAACGGATTCCTTATACGGCTTGTTTTTAATTTCATCAAAATAATATAAAATAGGCATTTTTTCATTGGCCAAAATATCCAAAACCAAGGTGGAGGTGCTGGTGATAGCGACAGCGCAGTAGCGAATTTCCGCAATCAAATTGATCACCGTGTTCAAGGACAACGCGGTGCTATCCTTAAAATTGGAAACCTCGGAAAAATTATCCATGAACACCGTCTCGTTATCCACCAATGGCGTATACCGACCGGTATCGCGTTCGCCATAACCAAAGTGAGGACGCACCAAGATCTGATAACCGGCCAAAGTCCCGTCTTTAATTTTCTTTTGCAAAAAGGAAACAATGTAGGGGTCATCAGTGCAAATCGGCCCTTCCGAACCAAATAAAATAGTTTTTTTGGTCGGATCAAGGTGAAATTTACTGATAAACTCCTCGCGCGAATAAATATCCGGTTTGACATAATGATCAAATTGCGGAATACCGATAATTTTAATTTCATTTTCTTTATACCCCTGAAAATGCCGAGCCTCATCTCTCATATAACTACTCCAAACGATAAACAAATCGGCCTTTTCCCGGAAACCCCACTTGGAAACATTGTCCCAGCTACTGGCCATGGCCACGCTCAAAACACCACGCATCTTACAATTCCTCAACAAGGCGACTTGATCGTCCGAGCCAATGGAAGTAATGAAAACCAACGCCGTTTTATATTTGTCAATCAGGGCGTCGTATGAATGGCATGGGAAAATCATTCTATCCAACCGTTTGAAAAAAGCGCGCACGCCGTCTCCGGCCAAAATGCCACCAAATACTTTTTTAGCCAAAAAATAGCGCAACCGTTTATACTTCACCAATTCGCCGTTTTTGAGCAGAACCCCGCTTACGCTTGTCCCTCGCCCCATACCCGAGAATACTTCCGAGCTGGGGTTGAAAATCAAAGCGCGATGAATGGAAATGAAAACAGTTTCCAATTTTTTCTTGAAGGCCGTAAGCGGTCTTTTGACCAACATCTCAATCTCAAACTTACCGAATCTTTTGCAAAATTCCGGATCTTTTTCCGATACCAGAAAAACCACCCGGTATTTTGCGGCCAAAAGATCAATGAAATCATTGTACAGCAGATTCCTTACATGCCCGGCTCGGCCGATGGGAATAAAAATTGTTTGGCGGTCATCCATATTTTCTCTAAATTATTCGGTTTGATTTGTCCACCTTATCAATACTCTTGAAAAATACATACGCACCGACAAAATTGGTGAGCAAATAGCCCAGATTATACAGTAATACCGCGACCAAATACCACGCCAATATACTATCTGCGTTCAACAATAGCAAGACAGCGAACCAAAAAATGAGACCGGGTTCGGAAAAAAAATTTCCTCTCAGCAATACATGACGATACCATTCAAGCAAACGAACCAGACCTTTGGCATTCAAGGAATCCTTGGCGACCGCACTATGATTGACACTGTCATCGTTCAAACTCTGGCGAAATTTCAAGACTTTGGTGTTTATCAAGCGATACAAAATAAAACTCAAAGACACTAAAGCGGACACCAACAATATACACACCGGGCTGAATCCGATCACGGCGACATCCTTGGAAAAAAGATAATAACCGACGCCAAGAGGCATGAGCGCGTAAAATAAATCCGCACCGAATGAGTCGAGAATCCCGCCATATTTTGTCGGCCGAGTACAGCGAGCCATATCTCCGTCCACTGAATCCAAAAGAGCGAAAATCAGCATAGCCAAAACCGCCAAGAGTGCGTTCCCACCGATAAAAAAAATGAATGACAGGATAACGAAGAAAAAACTCGCCAGGGTGATGGTATCGGGATGCAAGCCAATATTCAAGAAAACATAGACGGGAACCGGCGAAAGGGCTTTGGAAATAACCGTCATCAGCACATATTTATCCCCAATCTTTCGCGCCCAATTGGCGTTTTGAGGGCGTCTATTTTCAATTATATATCGATAGCTGTATTTCATAGGAAATTATTTATTTTTTTTGGCGGTAATGGCCAGGCTGAATTCAGTATCATAATTTTTTTTTGTTTTGGAGGTTTCGTCAAATTCTCCCAAAGAATAAAATGTTCGCAAAAAATAATTATCTTTGTCGACTTTTTCAAAATGTATCATCGGCAGAGCCGCCACTTCCGCCATATTATTCAAGAGCATTATGGATTTATCCTCGTCCCCCACTTCCAAACAACCGCCGGTATTCCCCAAAACCGAACCTGATGACACAATGTGAGACAATAAATGACCGGGCCGGTAATTCTCAGTCAGGGAAAAAACTTCTTGATTGTTCCCGCCATTGCGACAAGAGTAAAACAGGCTGTCTTGTTTGAACGCACCGGGATTATAGGTTAGTATGCCGGCGCGGAAAGCGGCGGGGCTTACATCATTTAATTGAAAAACATATTTCATGTCCACTCGGTTCGCATAATTGTAAACCTTGATTATCTTATGGATCGTACCTAAATTATTTTTGATATCAGCTTCAATGGTTACCGAATCGGAAGTGATGGCAACTTTGGGCAAAACGACATTTACCCGTTCCAGATCAGTGGTCTTTTGCTGTAAGGGAATTTCCAGGGTGGTATGCCCACTGAAAAAATCTTCGGCAAAGGCGATATCGTTGTAGTAATCATTTTCCAGCAAACCGATAAGGGGTTTATTGGAGATATTCTTAAATACCAAGGATTCGATCGCCATGCCTTTCAAGGTATTGAATTCCGCCTTAACGCATTTTGTCTCCACGATTATCTTTCTCCCTTTTTTTTCTATTTTGGGAGTAAAATTTTTATTCCTTGTTTTTACTCCGATTAAACCGGCCACCTCCGGCAGTGTCTTGATTGGCGCGAGTTTATTGGTTTCCACGAGCGTTTTTTCCAACAACCGGTTATATTTGATGAATCGGTCTTCGGTAATGTGCGTTCTGAAATCACTCCCCCACAAATAACACAAGTTTTTCCATAATTGATTCATTTTCTCCTCGCTCGGATGGTCGGAAGATTCTTGATAGCGCATTAGATTTTCATAAATCCCATAACATTTGGTGTTGATGCCGATACTGTCGCGGCCGGTCAAAGCCCAGCGAGTAGTGTTGTACGATTCCTTTTTCTTAACCGGGATCGGCTGATTGTCGGAATCAAGTCGGATTTTCCGGAAAGCATACTCGCCACCGGCTTTTTTCAATACCCGGCTCGGAGACAACAGTGAAAATGCTCGGCTCTTGGCCAGCGTGAAAAATAACTCTCTAATTCTTTGCCACTCTCCCGACTGGATGATTGGAGCCTCATCGCGATAACGCAATGTCCGAAAATCAAAAACTTCTGCGTCACTTCCGTACATGGGAAAAAAACGAGATGATTTACCGACATGGGACTCCAGATATTTAAGATATTCGTCCAATTCAATTTCACCGGTGGCGTACCTTTGGAACTTTTGGAAAGCGATAGAATTGTTCCAAATAACTCTAATGCTATTCCCGTCGTCATCAACTGCGATTTGAGGCTGATACTGAAACTCCGGACTCCATTCCGGATGAAATTTGGCCGGATTGTTCCATTCCATCACGATCGCATCAAATCCAGCCTCAACATAATGTTTAATCAGGCTATGAGAATAAGCCTGTTCATTGATATAGGCGACCCGCGGTTTTATTCCCAGAATCTCCTGATAAACGGCATTGCCGATTTTTAGATTTTGTCGGTTTACTTCCGCTGGAACCAACGGTCCAATCACTTGCATATAACCGCTCGCGATAAATTCACATTTACCTGCACTGATCAAAGATTTCAATTTTTCTATCAAATCCGGCGCAATTTCTCGGATTTTTTCCAAAGTATACGCCGGCGCTTCAATTCCAATCCGCGCGTCAAAATCCTCGACCAACTGCAATAGCGGACGATAGCACTTATCAATCACTTCCGGACGACGCTCTTCCGAGAGTGATGAGTAAGCGAGATTGAGATGAAACACGGAATAGAGATTTAATTTTGACATATCATTGAAATTATTTTTTCACTTTTTCCCATCTTTCCTTTTTGGCCAAGTAAACCCAAACATAAGAAACAAAAACTTCCGGTTCGCCCACCACCGGATGGTACCCCATCGGCACCGTGCCGAAAGTATGGCTATGCACCGGCCAGACCGCGTCAACCTCCGTATTATCGTGCCAAACTCCGCGACCAACTTGAATGGCGCGCTCCGGACCGCCTTTTAAGATATAGAAAAAAACTTCCTCAAACCCCGGCTCGGTCTCCAATTCAAAATGATGGGGCAAACTTGACCAGGTATTCTTGTCGCAATGTTTAGTGATGCCGAGACGCATGGTTTTGGCCGAGCTACCGGGCGTCAAATAATGGTAGACATCTCTCCGCGTATTGGCTTCTCCCACCACCACTTGGCGACAGTCCTTATTATCAATCACGATTTTGTCGACGCCATCGCTGGAAAATACCACCTTCGCGATATCGCCGTCCTCCAAATAAACCTCCGCCTTCTCCGAACCGGCACTGAATTTCAAAACATTATTTTCACCCTCCGCCGTCAGAGTGTCTAATTTTTTTTCATTGCTCCATTGGTACATAGACTAAAATTAAATGTTAAAATCGCAAATACGCCATAATATCTCCGACATTGGTGCCGGTTGAATTGCCAATAAATAAATTCGCCCTGACGGCCTTAAGTAAATTATGAGAATCATGTTTGTCCAGATATTCTTGAACGACGATGTTCTTAGTTTTTACAAAATCCAACGACCCATTGTCAATTATTCCTCCTGCCGACTGCTTGATAAAATCAACTCCATCGGTGGAGAGAGAAACCAGCGCCCATGATTTTGACAATTTGGCATTTTTCAAATACTGCAAACAAATGGCCACGAACTCCTGGTTCCTGCCTCCGACTCCATGCCGTTTAGACAATTTGACGGTAGTTTCCCCCCCATATGCTAACAGTGTTATTTTCTTCTGCCGGTTAATCTCCGCGCAAAACCTCCGTGCGACATCCTTGGCTTCACCGAACAAGCCACTTTTGATTTTAACAATCCCGCTTTCTTCTTCGGCTAATTTTTTAATTTCGGCCAGTAACATTTTATTGTCGGCCAGAACGAACTGGTTGACATTGGTTGCCGGCAATTCATTTTTATTTTTTTTATTTTTTTCCAAGAAAGAAATAATCCTTGCCGGAACTTCACCGCGCATCCGGTATTTATCGATGATTTTAAGCGCATCGGCAAAAGTGGAATGATGATAAGTAAACGGACCGGATGACGTGAATTCATCTCCTGATTGACCGTTGTCGTCCGATAAAATTAAGGAAATAATCGGCGCTGGAAAAAAATGCTTAGCCATGCCTCCTCCTTTAACGGTGGAAATTTTGGTTTTGACGATGGTGCTTTCCGCTCCGGTCACGCCATACTTGATAAATAAATCATATAGCTCTTTTTTGTCCATCAGAGAAACTCCGGAAACCGGATAAGGCGCCAGAGCCGATCCACCGCCGGAAACTAGAGCAATAATCAAATCATTTTTGCCTATATTATATTTATTTTTCAAAGCAAATATTTTTTTTGCGCCCTGCCAACCTCTAATAGATGGCAAAGGATGACCGGCTAAATGCACTTTAATTTTTTTTAATTTTACCGTCGCTCTATTCGTGATCACCAGACCAGCCGTAATTTTTTCCAATCCCAAAATTTTTTCAATTTCCAGAGCCATTTCCACCGAGGCCTTGCCAATACCAATCACAAATATTCTTTTCCTGGCCAATGAAAATCTCTTGCCCTTAACGCTCAATTCATCACCGCGGAACTGTACCGCTTCCGGAATGAATCGCGCCGGCTGGACGCGAGCGATTGCTTTATCTAGCAAAAACAGTAATTTTGTTTTGGCTTCTGAATTCCCAATCTCATTGTAGTTAGAAAAAATCATACTGCCGATTAGTTCATTCTTATTCCCCCATTGACATTGATAGACTGACCGGTGATATTTTTGGCCAATTCGGAGACAAGAAAGGCTGTCATATTGCCGACATCTTCTCCGGTTTGTCCGCGTCCCAACGGTACTCTGGTTTTTGCCTGCCACGCGAAAACTTCTTCCGGAGTCAAACCTTTCGTCTCCCCGCTTAAAGCGGAAAGCCGCGCGCCGATTATCTCTAGCATCGGCGTCCAAATGATTCCCGGACAAACACAGTTGACATTGATGTTGTAAGGCGCCAAATCAAGAGCGTTTGTTTGCGTAAGATTGATGACGGCCGCCTTGGTTGCCCCGTATGCCGAAGGAATATGGTCTTTATTGCCACCCCGTCCGGCATTGGAAGCAATGTTGATTATTTTCCCATACTTTGCCTGCTTCATGTAAGGAACAACCGCCTGGGTCGCGCGCGCCAGGCCGCGCAAGTTGACTTGGTAATTCATTTCCCAATCCTCGTCATTTTCCTCCTGACGATTTTCCCAGCCGGAAGCGCCGAGCACGCCGGCATTATTAACCAGAATGTCTATTCTTCCATATTTGGAGATTATTTCTCTGACCATTTTATCCACGGATTCTTGACTGGTAACATCCACAGAAATCGGATGAACCTCCAACCCGCGATCGATAAATTCTCCAGCCTCATCCCCGTAATTTTCTGACCGGTCATTTTCCGGATGGCGACAGGCCATAAAAATTATCGCTCCGCATTTCGCCAAAACGGCGACAATCTCTCGGCCGATCCCCCGATCGCCGCCAGTAACAATGGCGATTTTATCCGATAAATCTATATTCAGCAAATTTTTTTTATCATTGATTTTCATAGGCGTGGGCGCGTTTATTAAATAGAAACATTATATTGATTGAGCCACATTTCCATATTCATCATCATCCAAATGTGCAAACCATGATTTTTTCCAACCATTCCGGTGCGATGATTCAATAAATCCTCGAGTGGCTTTCGATTGTACAACGCCAGAGATTTCGCGTTTGGAGACAATAAAACATCCTTGGCTAATTTTTCAAATTTGCCACCGACAAACCATTTATCGAGTGGAACCGGAAAACCCATTTTTTTTCTCTTCATTATTTCCGCCGGTAGACACCGGTCGCCGATTTTTCTCAAAAGATACTTGGTAATATCCTGTTTTTCGCTGATTTGATCGCTGTTCAACACTCGCGCTCGGACGCGGGCGGACACGGATCGCCAAGGCATTTTATATTTTAAGGGCAATCCCGAAACGAATTCAATCAAATCCTTATCCACATAAGGCACGCGCGCCTCAATTGAAGCCGGCATTGACATCGCGTCCAGACTTTCCAATGTGCCAAGCAGATGAACCGTTTGAAAAACTCGCAGATATTGGTCAGTCGCGGACAATTTATTCAATCCCTTAAAAATTTTCCGAAAAAAATTATGATTGAGCCAATCGCTGTTTTCACCATCCAAAATTTCCGGACTGACCAACGCGCGCTTATGCTCTATCCCCAGATATGAATACTGACCCAAAAAATGCGCGAGCGGCGAATCAAATTTTAGCGCGCCGTATTTTTTATTCAGGTTCACAAATAATTTTTTCTTTTCCGAGGCGGAAAAATCATCATTATTCGCCATTCTTTCCCAATCATAGCCGCTTCTCAAAATCCGACCGTACCCGCCGAACAATTCGTCCGCCCCGCCACCGGCCAAAACAACCGTGACATCCTTACGAATTTCCTTGGACAAAAAAAACCAGGCCGGTTCATTCGGCGATAGCAAAGGGGCGTCTTTGAAACCGATGGCACCGGACAAAAGATCGAAATATTCATCTCCACGCATGGTATATTCGCGGTGATCAGTGTTAAATTTTTTGGCGACAATCCGCGCGTATTCCAATTCGCTGAAATTTTCTTCTTTGAATCCGACCGAAAAAGTTTTTAGCGGTTGATCGCTAAAACCGCTGGCGAGCGCCACCAAAACACTGGAATCCAAGCCACCGCTAAGATAGGCTCCTACCGGCACATCGCTACGCAACCTTAAACGCACCGACTGCTTCAACAGCTCCGTGGTCATGGCCAATGCTTCTTTTTCACCCGGATCTTTTTTTTCAATCACGACTGGCAATTTCCAATAACAAAATTGCTTGATTGGTTGGTCATTTTTCACTACCAAATAATGCCCGGGCAATGCTGATTTAATGCCTGCAAACAAAGTCTCACCGCCCAAAACATAACGATAGCTCAAATAATCCAAAAATCCACGGCGATTTAATTTCCGGGGAATATTCTTAAATTGGATTATTCCTTTTATTTCGGAAGAGAAATAAAAAACGCCGTCCGCTTCGCAAAAAAATAATGGCTTGATGCCGAATTGATCTCTCGCCAAAAATAGTTTCTCCTCTTTCCTGTCCCAGATGGCGAAAGCGAACATACCGTTTAATTTATTCAGGCACTTTACGCCCCATTTGATGTAAGCGGCCAAAAGAACCTCGGTATCGGTTTTAGTCTTAAAATCGTAAAAATTTTCCAGTTGTTTTTTTATTTCCAAGTAATTGTAGATTTCGCCGTTGTAAGTCAAAACATAGCGTTTATCCGCGCTAAAAAACGGCTGGTGGCCGGCGACAGTAAGGTCAATGATCGATAGCCGACGGTGCCCCAAAGCCACTCCCTCTTTTTTTGAGTAATACAAACCGGCATCGTCCGGACCGCGATAATTCATCGTCTCTCTCGCGCTCTCAAATTCATTTTTTTGCGGAATATTTCCCAATACTCCGATGATACCGCACATAAACTTATCCTTATGAATACGAATCAGACCGCCCCATGGCTCCAAAGAACTTTTACATGTTTTTCATTGGCATCTTTTTTTATGGTATGAGGCACGCCTTTCGTGGCAATAAAAGCCACGCCGGGCTCGACTCGAAATTCTTCGTCTCCGACTTTGGCCGTGCAATTTCCTTCCAGCACATAGAAACCTTCCTGATCAGCATGAATACCCGGGAGTCCGTAGACATCGCTGTGGTAAAAGGAAATCCCAATAGAAAAACCTTTTTTCGCGCCATTGGCCTCGGTAATCAGGCTAACGGAATTATGATTAGCCGCCATTGAAACCGGCTGATCTTTCTCCTGACAGTGGATTAACTTATCAGGCAAATAAGCATCACCGCTTACTTTCTCAAAATAAGCCGGCGGGGTGATGGCGAATGCGCTCGGGTCGTTTGCCCCCATAAACCGCAAATTCATGGTGATCCCGAACTTGTCACGAAATTCATGAACAGCGGCGCGGCAACCTTCCCATGAGCCGTAATCATCAATGATCACATAGCCACCCGGCACCACCTGATTGAACAATTCGGTAAGGGCGGTCATGGTGGATTCATACCAATCGCCGTCAAGCCTGAGAATAGCGATCGGGCCAATAGCTTGTTTTTGCTGGGGCAGAGTGTCCTTGAACCAGCCTTTGACGATAATATTTTTATCCTTGGAAAGCTGTAATATTTTGTAAGCGATTTCTTCCACATCAGATACCGAAGCTTTTAATTTATCTCCCATAATATCCTGAACCGTGCCGGTTTTACCTCGACCCCGGGCGTCTTTTTCCGTTGGTTCCGGCATACCTTCAAATGAATCAAAATACCAGGTGGTTCTCCCGCTATTAAATCGTTTGGTCATTGCGCCCATCACGGCCGCGCAGCCACCCTTCCAGGTGCCACACTCCACATAGGCGCCCTTAATCCCTCTCTCTTCAATATCGCGCGCCAAATCGTAAACATTACCCAAGGCGCCATAACTGTCCACGGAATAAGGAGCGACTTTAATGAGCAATGCTAATTTTTTCGGTTTAAGAAGTTCTTTCAAAGGAAAAGTGCTTTTCGCGAACGGTTTCAAAGGCGTGAATTTCAAAGGAAAAATCACCAGTCGTTTCAAATGATAATAAATTTTTACCGCCAGCTTGCTTTGCCGTAAAATTTTTTTAAAATTTTCCATTCTCATAAAACCGGTTGATTAGTAATAAATCTGATTTCTTCGTCATTGACGCCGACTGATCGGGCGGTTCGGATGAATTGCCTTAATGTTTCTTGATCCAGATCGATTCCGTTTTTCAGCCGTTCCATCCTCGTCCGATTTTCCGGTTCTCCGGGCAAGATGATTTCTCCGCCCGGCGTGGTCGGCGGAGAAGCTTTAACCCAGGTGCTCAATTTATCAATCTCCGCCAAAAATTCACCATTGTTGCCAAAACGATTTTGATCAATAAAAATGGACAACATTCCATTGCCGACACAACGCGCGGTCGGACTCTCCGGACTGCTGGTATCACTACCGGTCAAAGCTCCGGCCAGCACCTCCACCAAAAATGATAACCCAAAACCCTTATGCCCGGGGGAAATTGGCAAAATCGCGCCGGCTGATTCCAAAAAAAGGACATTGGGGTCGTTCGTCGGCTTTCCTTGGCTATCCAAAACGCTCCCCGCCGGCAATTCTTTCCCTTCATTCTTGGCCACCATCGCTTTACCTTGAGAAAGCTGGCAAGTGGCCATATCCAGCAAAAGCAACGGCTTACTACCATTGGGAATGCCGATACAAATCGGATTTGATGACAACCGTTTGTCAGTGCCGCCAAACGGCGCCGCGAGAATGGCAAAGCCATTGCCGTTTACAAAGTGAATGGAAATCAAACCGGCGACACCGGCCATTTCCGCCCAATCGCCAATCCGACCAAGATGCCCGGAATTTCGTAAGCCCACAATCGCGAGACCGCTTTTCTTGGCCATGGCAATTCCCGCCGTGATTACTTCTTCTCCCAGCACTTGACCAAAACCGAAATCACCGTCAAAGACCGCGAAACTATCGCCTTTTGTTATCAAACGAGCGTGTTTATTGGCAAAAACCCTTTCCTCGCCAAGCCATTTGACATAATGGGAGACTCGGATCACGCCATGCGAATCATGACCGGTTAAATTCGCCTCAATCAAATGTTTGGCGATTATTTCCGCCTCCGTCCGCGAGCAACCGGCCAAAACGAAGATCCGAGCGGTGATTTTTTGTAAATCTAAATGGTTTATTTTCATGTAACTTTATTTAATTGACTTGTCAAACTACTGGCTTAAAAAAAATCAATCAAGCTAATCGCGTTTGCGTATTCTTCGGCAGTATTCACGGAAACCCATTGGTTATTATCCACCGCTACCAATTTGAACGAGGTTGTCCCGATCATTTTCTTCAAGGGAAACCAAAATCCCCCTTTGCGCGGACCGTCCTTAAAAAAATCATCCGCCAAACGGAAATATCTCTCGGTGGTCTCGGCTGACAATTTGTAGATGCCAAAAACCATTTCTTGTCTTTCCTCGCCAAGATCATGGCCGATATCCATCAGTTCATCCTTGTAATTTCGTCTTACTCTAACCGGATTTTTACCGGCTCCCGGACTATTGGTGCCAACCACCGCCAAACTATTGTCATTTGGATCTTCAATTAGTTTGGACAAAATATTCTTGTTAAAAATGATATCGGCGTTGAAAAATATCATTCCGCTTGAAATTTTTTCCTTGGCCAAATACAAGGAATAAAAATTATCGGTTATTTCAAAATTCTCATTGTTCACATAATCCACTCGGCAATTCCGATAATTTTTCCGGATTTTTTCCTTAATCATCTCCCCCAGGTAGCCGGTAATAATCACCACCCGTTCCAATCCGCATTCGGAGATATTATCCAACAGATGTTCCAAAATTGTTTTATCACCGACAGCGAGCAAAGCTTTGGGAATATTTTTCGTTGAAACTCCCATCCGTTTACTCTGTCCGGCGGCACAAATTACGGCAGTATATTTATTAGAATTTTGCTCCTTCATAATTTCTCTGGTTATTCAGTCCGTAAGTATTCTCGGTTAACGATATTCTCGCAACCCCGCCCTTCCAGCGTGTCCACCACATTTCGCGCCGCCTTCAACGACAATTCCGCTCTGGCTTCCACGGTCGCGCTGCCGATATGCGGCGTCAAAATCGTATTTGGCATGGCCAATAATTCCGCGGATACATTCGGCTCAAATTCAAAAACATCCAAACCGGCGCCGGCGATAGTTTTATCTTGGAGAGCGCGCACCAAATCAGCCTCGTTGACTACCGGACCGCGCGCCAAATTTATCAAAAAAGCGGTGGTTTTCATTAAGGCTAATTCCCGTGCCGTAATCAAATGTTTTGTTTCAACGGTCAAAGAAACGAGCAGCACCACGAAATCCGCCACTTTCAACAATTCGTCTTTGGTAGCATATTTTACATCGGCATCATTCTCAAATTCAGGAATCTCTCCCTGCTGATTAGAGTAAACCACTTTCAGGCCGAATCCCTTCGCCATTGGCACCAGCCGCTGTCCGATCGCGCCGAATCCGATTATACCAAGTGTCTTGCCCTTAATTTCGCCACCAACCATCAGATCAAAACTCCACTGCTTGAAATTTCCGGCTCGCACATAATGATCAGCTTCCGGGAGCCGGCGCGCCAAAGCCAGAATATGCGCGAAAACCAATTCCGAGACCGTTTGCGTCAAAACACCGGGGGCGTTCGTTACCATGATTCCGCGCTCTCCGGCAAATTTTATATCAATATCATCATAGCCCACGGCCAATTTGGAGATAATTTTCAAATTTTTTCCGGCGTTGATTACCTCGGCGTCAATTTTATGCATAGCGCAGACCAACGCGTCTTTATCGCCAATCGCTGTTATCAATTCTTCTCTTCCCAATACATGATCAGATTCCAGCACATCATAATGCCGCTTCAACAAATCTATCCCCGCGGTTGGAATTGGCTGCGCGATCAAGACTTTCATAATTACCATTTATTAATGACATTTACCGCCTTCTTCTTCACTTTCAGATAAACCCCTTCCGCTTTCCGTTCCAATTCCGGAGAAATCAGCCGTAAAATTTCTTTGCCCATTATTCGGTATTGACCGCCGACTTTGTTGGCTCTCAATATCCCTTTCTTAAGCAGTCGTTTTATGGTACTTTCGCTTATTTTAAGCAAATTTTGCGTCTCTTTGGTGGTATAAATTGAATTTTCTTTTATCTCCAATGGCATATATTTTAGCTTAGTTTTCTTATCGAATCAAGTATAGCAGTAGTGTCAATCGGTGTCAAATTAGTTCAAATTTGTTTATCCACAGCCGGCCAAGCAGCAATTTCAAAATGCCAACGCTGGAATGGCAAACTGAACAAATCCGTGATAAAATTAACCAAATTACGCTCTCACCGACGGTTATGCTATTCAATTCCCTCAGCTATCTTATCTTTTTCCCGACTGTGGCGGTTGTCTATTTTTTGTTGCCCCAGCGGTGGCAACGGTGGTGGCTCCTCTCCGTAAGCTGTTTTTTCTACCTGCTCTTTATTCCAATTTACATTTTTGTTTTGTTTCTCACCATTATAATTGATTACGGAGCGGGGTTATTGATAGAACAAAATAAAGAAAAAAACCGGAAAAAATTTTATCTGATAGTAAGCATTATTTCCACCGCCGCCATATTATTCATATTCAAATATTTTAATTTTTTTAACGCCAATTTTAACGCGTTAAGCGAATTTCTTCATTGGAATTATTCCTTAACGGCTCTAAAAATTATCCTTCCGATCGGCCTTTCCTTCCACACCTTTCAAAGCTTAAGCTATGTGATTGAAGTGTATCGAGGAAAACAAAAGGCGGAGCGCAATCTCATAACTTATTCTCTATATGTGATGTTTTTTCCCCAGTTGGTGGCCGGTCCGATTGAACGACCGCAAAATTTATTGCATCAATTTTACGAGAGCCATGTTTTTGATTATCAACGCTTCGCGGATGGGCTCGGTCTGATGTTATGGGGATTTTTCAAAAAAATCGTGATTGCCGATAACGCGGCCGGCCTCGTAAATGTCGTTTACGATAATCCGGCGAATCTCACCGGCATCCATTTTATTCTCGCCACGGTGTTGTTCGCTTTTCAGATCTATTGCGATTTTTCCGGCTATTCCGATATCGCCATCGGCTCGGCCAAAACATTGGGGTTTGACCTGATGAAAAATTTTGACCGACCGTATTCCGCGAAGTCTATCGCCGAATTTTGGCGGCGATGGCACATTTCTCTTTCCACTTGGTTCATGGATTATGTTTATATTCCTGTCGGCGGAAATCGGCTGGGAAAATTCAAGACTTATCGAAATTTACTGATCGTCTTCATGGTGAGCGGTTTGTGGCACGGCGCCAATTGGACATTCGTGCTTTGGGGAGCATTGCACGGCGCCTATTTGATTATCGGCAAAATGACCGAGAGCGTGAGGCGTGTGGTCGTCAACCTGACAAGGATCAATAGATTTCCAAATGTACTTGATTTTATGAGAATGAGCGCGGTTTTTCTGTTGGTGAATATCGCTTGGATATTTTTCCGGGCGAATTCAATCGGCGACGGCTGGCTGATTTTCACCAATCTTACCACCGGTCTGCCGGAATTAGCTTTGAATTTAACCAATCTTGATTATCTTAAAAATATTTTGGGAAAATTCGGCGTCGGCCCGCGCGGATTCAGCCAAATCTGGATATTTATTATTCTAATGATCATCATTTATCGGTATAAAGGAAGCCGGAACATCCGGCAGGCTCTAGCCGATAAGCCAACTTTGATCCGGCGCGGTTTTTATTATTTCCTGATACTGTTAATCCTGTTTTTCGGGAACTTCGGAGAATTACCCTTTATTTACTTTCAATTTTAATATGGGTTTTTTCTTAAAAAAACTTTTTTTCTTTTCATTGCCGCTGATTGCGATTTTATTATTCCCTTTTTTGTTATTTTATGCCAACGGCGAATTTATTCCCGCGCGCCGAATAGTGGCGATGACGCTGGGCGGTCAGCCGATGATTGTGGAAAAAATTCTGCCATTTTGGGGGGCGGAATACTCTAAAATAAACATTATAAAAATCAAAAAACCGGCGATAATCACTCTTGGCAATTCGCGGGTGCTGCAATTCCGGAGAGAATTTTTTGAAGGTGATGTTTTTTACAACGGCGGAGGGATTGGCAATCTCTCGGGATTCAGGAAAGCGATTGAAAATTTGAATGATGACGAAAAACCGAAAATCATCCTCCTCGGACTGGAACAAAGCTATTTCAATCCGTTCAACGACAATCATGAAATCCCGGATCTGACACTGGCGAACAATGGCGGCAACGCAAAATTGCCGGTCAATTTATTAAATGCCTGGCGAAGCGTATATACTAATGTTTTCAGCGGCAAATACGCTCTCCGCCAATTATGGTCGCGCCGTTCCGAAGATATCACGAGAATCGGCCTGCCGGCCAATGTAAAAAATTCCGGAATGAGAAATGACGGCAGTTACGATTATGGCGATGCTTACGCGATTGATGACGAGAGAAATAACGACTTCCAATTCAAAGACACATTGAGAAGAATGGAGAAAGGTGTAAATTTATTCTACCATGGCGATGAAATTTCAGAAAATTCCATCGCGATTTTGGCTGAATTTCTTAAATATTGCCGAAACCGGAATATTCAGGTCATCGGTTTTTTGCCTCCTTACGCCCAAGAAATATATGACAAAATGAAACTCTCCGGAAAATACCGTTATGTCTTCAAATTGGAAGAAAAATTGAAATCGATTTTCAAAAAAAATAATTTCAGTTTTTTTGATTTTTCCGACCTGAGATCATTCGAAGGTGAGACCGATGAAATCGTTGACGGCCTGCATGCTTCGGAAGCCGCCTACCGGAAGTTGTTTTTGAAGATGGCCGAGGCGGACAGTAAATTGAAAGCGTACGCCGCCAAACCAGGATCCGATCATGACCACCGAAGACCCGATGACATAATCATTCAGTAAAGCCGGACAAATCAAAATTTTCCAACTGCCGACGTAATTGATCAATTGTGGTCGCGCTTTCACCACTCTTAAGCTTGAGCTCTCCGGACTTTAATTCTCGCAGGATATATTCATCAACCGCCGGCGCGTAGTGAGTAAAATCCTTGTAATTATCCAGATTATGAGTAATTTCTTTCACAACCTGAAAATCAAAAATAGCGACATTATTCAATTTCAACAATTCGGTCATGAGATACTCTTTTAGCTTCCATTCCGCTTCCAATTTAAGTTTGTCCGATTGGCTGATCTCCACAAAACGAACAATACTGTAAGGCGGAAAATAAATGGTAAAATGCGTGTTTGGATTATTTTTCACCAAATCAATTACATTCTTATCCACATTTTCCTTAGGAATCGCGTCCAATTCAGCAATTACAATCGTTTCATTGGTATTCTGCAAGGCCGCCATTTTCCCCTGGGTCACGGCTTGGTACGCCGCCAGCACTTTTTCTCTGGAAAAAGTAAACAGGTGGCTCCAGCTGTTCAAACGTCGCAAATTTTCAAACTCGCCGAACTTGCCGGTAGATTTATTTATCATTATTTTGGCGTAATGTTTCATCTGATAAGGATCAAGCAAGAATAATAAGTTATTTAAAAATCCGGGATGATAAATATAATTCGGGAACGGGACGATGTCGCTCCGAACTCGCGTCGGCTCATCAAGCAAGATGTTGGTGTCCAACCCCCAAATGACATTTTTGACCGGCTGTTCGCGCAAAGCCAAATTGAGAACGCTATACTGCTCAAACAAAGTTGAAGCCGCGATTGTCAGTCTGATTGAAGAAACACCGAATATCCGATCCACTTCCGCCGAATCGATATTTTCCACGTGCGACGAGCCGGTGATGACCGTGTCATATACTTGGCTTCGAGCTAGACAGCCACTCTGCACCCGTTCATTTGGGTCGTAAAGCGGTTTGTACCATTTGGCCGGACGAAAACATTGCAGGGGATCAACGATATAATTGACAGCGACAAGCGGCGCGACCGTGATCAAAAACAAAAAAATGATTTTCAATAAAAAAATTTTCACGTTAAAAATTAAAATAAATAAACTGCTTGGAGCCGAATGAACCAAACATCAATATGGACATAATTAAACAATAATACACTACCCAGCGGAGACTCCGCGGTTTGGAATTTATGAACTCCACCGTTCCGGCGCGATTTTTTTCTTGGTTATGCGTGAGGGCAACAATGATGGCCGGCAAAATGATAACGACAAATTCATATTCATAATTCAGAAAAATTCCCATAATATCGTGCCAATACCCGAATTGTGAAGCAATAAATAAATGCGAGTAAACATAACCGGCATCGGCGAGCGATTGAGACTTGAATAAAACCCAACTACCGGTCGCGATTAAAAAAGTGAGAAAAATCGCCACCGCGGACGGCAGTTTGTCCCACCATTTCTTGATCAGATAATATAAGATAATTGCGATACCATGATACAAACCGAAAAAAACGAAATTCCAGCTGGCGCCGTGCCAGAGACCGAGGAGCGTCTCGCCGACGAGCATCGCCAGAATGAAAGACAGCCAATGCTTGAGCCTGGCTCCCCTACCCGCCAAGCAATTCCATTTGGAGACCGCGAAATACAGCGGATTAAAAACATAATCCTGGAACCAGCCGGATAACGAGATGTGCCAACGCCGCCAAAATTCGGCGATGGATTTGGCGAGATAAGGAGCGGAAAAATTATCCATCAATTTGAACCCCATGACGCGTGCCGAACCGATGGCGATATCGGTATATCCGGAAAAATCGCAATAAATTTGAATGGAGTAAAGGACAGTGGCGATAATCAAGGCCGGGCCGGAATAACTGTGGATATTGCCATACACTCTGTCCACGAAAAACGCCAATCCGTCGGCCA
>JBBTQT010000006.1:0-24306 GCA_038065575.1 Patescibacteria group bacterium | reverse complement strand
CGCCGTCGGTGCCACCTACTTCTCGCTCGCCCGCGAGCTCGGGGAGTTCTGGCACTTCAACTTCGGCAACGAGCGTGGTGGCCGCCAGGCCTCCGTCTCCGGCCTCGAGGGCTCGGGCAACGGCTGCCACGCCCGCCTCCTCGGCAAGCCCATGGCCGCCTGGACCAACGAGGTCGGCCACCGGCTCGCTCGCGACGCCGGCATCATCAAGTAGTTGTCAAATTCACCGCCCCAGTCCATGAGAGGATGGGGTGGCCCGCCAAATTGCCCTGATTGAACATTCAATCGGGGCCAACACAATGCTTTGGAAACATTCAAAGGTATTGGATTGCAAATCTTCCTATTACGGCACTGTCGCCAAATGACCATAATTGTCATTCCCACGAAGGTGGGAATCCAGGCGGTCGCTTTACTAAGCCAAATTCTGGATTCCCACTTTCGTGGGAATGACAAAAAACCGTATTCGGCGACAGTCACCTTCACTCGAAATTTACCATTATTGACATTTTTCAAGAGGGCGATTATACTGTACTCTACGCTTAATTCCGACATGATTATGAAATGTTTCTCTTTGGGAGAATCAGACGAGCCTGGCAGCCAAACAATCATTGAAAACAATAAAAATTATTTTTTGAGTTTTAGCGTCTAATCCAAACAATCACCATTGCTTGGATTTTTTATTTCAAATGAATCAGTTAATCGATTCCCAAATATGAATAATCACGGCACTGACAAACCCGGAAGAGTGAAAAAAATCAGCTTGTCCGATTTTTTTCCAGCGGGCACGGAATATTTTTACGCTTTTCCGGCCGGCGAGGATTCGGAATTTTTCAATCGCGTGCCGCCATGGAAAGAAGAAATCGTGGCGGCGAGAACATTGATCTGCGCCGGCGAGGGAGTGAAGGTGGCGGTGTTCGCGAATACTCTCCGGTCAACCGCCTGGAATCTGATCAATCTCTTACATAGTGATTTGAAAAGTCGGGTGCTGGTTCTGCCGGAGTGTATCAATTCCAAAGTAAAAGGCAAAAAAAGAAATCGTTTGATGGTTGCGGCTTTGCGCGAGTTCGCCACGGAAAAGAAATTGGTAATGGCTCAGCCTTTTTTGAATAAGGAAATCCAAAATTATTTTCAGATTGATCCCTCTCTGAGCGTCTGGTTTAATGATAAAAAAAATATGCCGGAGTACATTCCGGCCAAATATCTGCCACGGCGCTATGACTGTTTCCCGAACGGCGCGGAATTTTTCAGAACCGAGGAGGAAATTACTCTCCCTTGCGTAGTCAAAGTGAGCTCTTCCAGCTCCGGCGACGGCGTGCTTATCTGTCACAGCGAGACCGACCTGGAGAAAGCGAAAAAGAAATTTCGGCATCTCAAAAATGACATTATCATTGAGGAATACATCAAGTGTTTATTCAACATCGGCGTCCAGTTCGGCATTCCCTATCAGAAGAGTTCGCCGATTGAAATCATCGGGCATAACCAACAACTGGTCGGGCAAAACGGCGAATATCTGGGCGCGGTCATCACCAAAAATAACACTGTTCCTCATTTGGAAAAAGTCTATGACATTCTCCTGAAAACAATTTTGCCGGATGTCCGCCGTCGCGGTTGGTATGGCGTCGGCGGTTACGATGTGCTCATTGATAAAGACGGTCGGATTTGCTTCATTGATTCCAATTTGCGAATGACCGCGGCCAGCGTTTATTTGTTTATGGTGAAGAACCGCGAGATCAAGAGGCCGGTGATTACTTTTACCGGTTCCTACTATGGCACAGTCGCGGATTTCAAGAAGAAAATTGTGCCTCTCTGCGGTGGCCGAGCTACGGAAGACAAATTGCGGATTATTGCTCTCACGGAAAATGACGGTTCGTTTCATTTCAATGCCGCGATGTTTTATGATTCTCCCGAAGAAATTCCCCGACAGATCCGTTCATTATTAAAAATCGGGATAAAATCCAAAGTCTTGAAGAGACTGCTAAAAAATAAATTGACCAATGTATGATTCGGGGAGGCCACCGGGAAATTCAGCGGAAAATAAATACATTCCTCCGCGCGAACGCCAAGAACGAGCCGGGCGATTTGTTTCCAATCGTGGAGGACATTTTGCGCAAAAAGGATCGGATAATCGCTCTGGCCGCTCGTCATGCCACACCGTTTTATTTGATTGACGAGCATGGTTTGCACGAGAGCGTCCGGGAATTCAAGACGGCTTTTGACGCGGCCATTCCCGGGATCAGATATTTCTTCGCCATGAAATCCAACCCGCATCCGTTTGTGCTGAAAGCGGTTATAAAAAATGGAATGGGGATAGATGTTTCCAGTCTGCGCGAACTGAAAACGGCGATTCAATCCGGCGCCAAAAGTATCGTCTACACCGGTCCGGGGAAAACCGCGGCCGAACTGGAAACGGCCGTTAAATTGGCGAGTTCGGCCGAGATCATTTTCAACATGGACAGTTTCGGCGAACTCCGAAAATTAAATGAAATCACCAAAAAATTAAGGAAAAAAATCAAGGCGGGGGTGCGGATTTATTCCAAGTATCACGGCAAATGGAACAAATTCGGCATTCCGCTCGAAGAATTGGCGACTTTTTGGCGAGCCGCCTCGCGCGCCCCTTACATTGATATTCAAGGCGTGCAAATTCACATGAGCTGGACGAGCAATTACGCGCCCTACGAAGACGCGCTCAAAGATATTGCCGCGCATCTTGAAAAAAATTTTGACAAGAAAATGAAAGGCTGTTTGAAATTCATTGATTTCGGCGGCGGTTTTTTGCCATACCAGGCCGGAGGATTCCACCCTTGGGGCACGCCGGTCGGAAAGTGTCTTAAAATCATTGACGATTACAATCAGCAGCCCTCAAAATTTCGGGAAAAATATTATATTCGCGGTTCCCGGCCGATCGGGGAATTCGCCGCCGGTATTGCCGCCGCCATTAAAAAATATCTGGATCCGGTTGTCCGATGCGAATATTTTTGCGAGCCGGGACGGGTGATTTGCCACCGGTCGATGCATTTGGTAATGAAAGTGGTGGATGTGAAGGCGAGCGACCGCGTGATTATGGACGCCGGCATAAATATGGTGGGCTGGGAGCGGTTTTTGGAAGAGTACTATCCGGTGGTGAATTTGACCCATCCGAGTGCCAAGGAAATCACCTGTCGCCTATATGGTTCGCTCTGCGATCCGCGGGATTTATTCGGCGAATATTGCCATGCCAGTCGGATGGAAGAAGACGATCTTGTGCTTGTCACTAATCAAGGCGCTTACGCCTATACTTTATCGCAGAATTTCATCAAAACGATTCCTCGGGCGTTTTTGTTGAAGAAAGAGTGAACACGGAGCATGGAACATTGAGCATAGAACATGGATCATGGAACATGGAACAACCCTATCAACATGCTTCATGTTCAATGTTCCATACTCCATGATTCATGTTCCATTCCCCACGCTCTTTCCTTGACAGCGTGCGGCTTTTTAACTATGCTATCAGTGTTTTTGAGTCATCTCAAAAATTAAAATTATTATTTTAGAGGCAGTATGCTGGTAAAAGATATTTTCGCTTTGGGAATCAAAACCGGAATTGCGGCTGATCCGCGCGGACCCGATGGAGTGAAGAAAATGATGGATCGGATTAAGAAGGAATACGGCAAAATGAGCAAAGAGGAAAAAGAATATTTTGATGAAGAACGGCTCACCAATCCTTACCCTGATTGTCGGATTCATGTGGATAATGGAAAGCCGGTCAAAAGAATAATGGCCGGCATTGATATCGGTTCTTCGGAAATTATTTTGGCGAGCCAGCTGAACGAGCGCGGCAAGAAAATTGATGCTGTCATCGCCCATCACCCCCACGGTCGCGCGTTGGCCGAACTGCACAAAGTCATGGATATGTCGGTGGAAGTCTTTGAGGAAATGGGCGTGCCGGTGCACATCGCCGAAAAAATCTCCGACGAGCGGATGAATGAAGTGGGGCGGAGCGTTCATCCGGTCAATCATTATCAAACCATCGGCGTGGCTGAATTATTGGGAATTAATTTTTTGAATACCCACACCACCACCGACAATCTGGTGAATGAGTTTATGATTGACTTGTTCAAAAATAAAAAACCGGAAACAGTCGGGGATATCATGGATATTTTGATGGGTATTCCGGAATATCAAACGGCCAAAAGAATGGGCTTTGGGCCAAGTATCATCGCCGGCGACGCCCGCCATCGCGCCGGCAAGATTTTGGTGGAAATGACCGGCGGAACCAATCCCTCCAATAAAGTTTATCAGCAATTTTCCAGTTTCGGCATCAGCACCCTCGTCGGCATGCATATGCGCGAGGAAGCGGTGCAGAAAGCGACTGAACATCACATGAATATCATCATCGCCGGCCACATGTCATCGGATTCGCTCGGTATGAATTTGTTTTTAGATGAATTGGAAAAGAAAGGAATTGAAATCATCCCCTGCGGCGGATTGATTCGGGTAAGCCGGTTGAAGCATAAATAGCATGATCTCTCTCATCAAAGGAATTGTTGAAGAAAAAAGGAAAAATTCTTTGGTGATTTTGACGACCGGAGGTGTGGGCTATGAAGTTTTTTTGTCGCCATTGAAATTGGTTAGATTCACGACCGGCGCGCCGATTAAATTGCTTACCTATCTGAAGGTGAGCGATAGCGCTTTGGATTTGTACGGCTTTGAGACCGGAAGCGAGCGGGAATTTTTTATGTTGCTTCTGACCGTCTCCGGCATCGGTCCGAAAAGCGCCATGACAATAATGTCCGCGGGATCAATCAACGAGATAGGGGACGCGATTGGCCGCGGCGATGTTAAATATCTTACGGCCGTTCAAGGAATGGGGAAGAAGACGGCCGAGAGATTGGTGGTGGAATTGAAGACGAAGATTATGGATCATGGAACACGGAACATGGAACAATTTGACAGCGGGTCGCTCGGTGAAGTGGTGGACGCGCTGGTATCTATGGGCTATTCAACGGACGAAGCGCGACGGACGGTCAAAGATCTGATTGGGGAAATGGGCACTGGTGTGGAGAGCGAGAAGTTGATTAAGAAGGCATTGCAGAGGCTGGCGCGGAATTAAAAATTACCCGCCTTCGCCCTATCGGGCTACGGACGGGCGAGGCGAATTACGAATTACGAATTAAAAAAACGGCTGAACATATTTTTTCAGTCGTTTTTTTGTTTAGCATTGCTTGGTTCTTTGACTAAGGGATTGCCACGTCGCCTTCGGCTCCTCGCAATGACGTGCCGGCAACGAAATTCGTAATTCGCCTGCTCGGCGTAGCGAAGCGAAGCCGAGTAATTTTTAATTCGTAATTTACACTTCTTCTTCCGTCGCCAAAAGCGTAATGTTCACCACTTTATCTTCCACTTCCTTGAATCTCATAATCCGAACACCTTGAGTGGCGCGGCCGAGAGTGGGAACGCTTTTGAGCGGGATGCGCACCACCTGGCCTTTGACCGAAATGATCAAAAGATCCTGATCTTCGGAATTGTTGATGACGCGGGCGTTGATGATCCGGCCGGTTTTGTCCGTCACATTCATCGTCTTGATGCCACTGCCACCGCGGCCTTGCACTTTGTATTCGCTGATTTCCGTACGTTTTCCGAGGCCGTGTTCGGAGACTACCAAAAGTTCCAGCACTTTTTGTTTTACTAATTCCGGGGACACCACATCCATACCAATTACTTGATCATTGGATTTTAATTTGATACCGCGGACGCCACTGGCTGTTCGTCCCATGTCTCGGACTGCGCTTTCGCGAAAACGGATGGCTTGTCCTTGCGAGGTAACAATGAAAATATCGTCTTTGCCATTGGATGGGCGTACCCATTCCAGCATGTCATCAGGTTTTAATTTCAGGGCAATTAAGCCGGAGCGACGAACATTACTGAAGTCGGATAGCTCGGTTTTTTTGATGTTGGCTTTGCTCGTCACCATTACCAGGTATTTGTATTTGCTCATGTCCGCCATGGAAAGGATAGACGAAACATTTTCATTGGGCGCAAGTTGCAGGAAATTTACGAGCGCTTGGCCTTTGGCGGTGCGGGAAGCCATCGGAATATCGTAGGCGCGGAGTTGGAAGACGCGACCGCGGTTGGTGAAGAATAGGAGATTGTCGTGGGTGTTCGTGGAAATGAGATGTTCTATTACATCTTCTTCTTTGGTGGTAAGGCCAATGACTCCTTTGCCGCCGCGGCTTTGGCTACGGAAAGTATCCACCGGCATTCGTTTGATATAGCCATCTTTGGTCGCCATGATAATCGTCGGTTCGTTCGGCACCAAATCTTCAATGCTGAATTCTTTGACGCCGTGAGCGATGATTTGAGTGCGGCGGGGATTGCTATGGTTGGATTTTATTTGGTCCACTTCGCCTTTGACGATTTCCAAAATTCTTTTTTGGCTGCCGAGAATGGCCTGCAATTCCTTGATCAATTTTATTTTTTCATTCAATTCGTCTTCAATTTTTTTGCTTTCCAAATTGGCGAGCTGTTGCAAACGCATTTCCAAAATTGCGACGGCCTGCCGGTCGGTGAAGTCAAACTTTTTCATCAAGTTGACTTTGGCTTCGTCTTTGTCCTTGGAAGCGCGGATGGTGGCGATGACGGCATCAATTTTATCAATCGCTTTTTTCAAACCTTCCAAAATATGGGCTCTTTCTTCCGCTTTCAGCAGATCAAATTCCGTGCGCCGGCGAATGATTACTTGGCGATGTTTGATATATTCTTCCAGAATGGTTTTGAGGTTCAAAACGCGCGGTTGGATGCCGTCCACCAGCGCCAATAAATTCAAATGGAAAGTGGTTTGCAATTCCGTGTGTTGATAGAGCATGTTTAGCACTTTCTTCGGGTAAGAATCTTTCTTCAGTTCCACCACCACGCGGACGCCGTCTTTGTTTGATTCATCGCGCAGATCCTTGATGCCGTCAATCTTTTTTTCCTGCACCAAAGCGGCGATTTTTTCTATCAAGGTTGATTTGTTGATTTGGTAAGGAATTTCCGTGATGATAATGCGGTATTGATCGCCTTTGTGCTCTTGAATCTCCGCTTTGGCTCTTACTACCACACCACCACGGCCGGTGGCGTAGGCGAGAGCGATGTCTTTTTTGTTGTAAATAATGCCGCCGGTCGGAAAATCCGGTCCGGGGATAAATTGCAACAATTCATCCACCGTCGCCTCCGGGTGGGCGATGAGATGAGTGATGCCGGCGCAAAGTTCTCCCAGATTGTGAGGAGGGATGTTGGTGGCCATGCCGACGGCGATGCCCATGCTGCCGTTCAGAAGCAAGTTCGGCAATTTGCTCGGCAAGACGCGCGGTTCGCGGTGCGAGCCGTCGTAAGTGGGGGTGAAGTCAACGGTATTTTTTTCAATATCCAGCAATAATTCTTCGGCCACGGCGTGCAATTTTGCCTCGGTATAACGCATGGCGGCTGCCGGATCCCCGTCCATTGAGTTGTGGACGAAAATTCCAGCGTCAAGCGCGAAATTGTGGGTATTATCAATTGTCAAATCAAACACATCCTCCCTTTCTTTGATTTTTGTGACTTTACTTACCTTGTGGTTTTTGGTTACCTCCAAGAGGACTGATTCTAAATTATTATCATAATACTTAGTTATCCCTGTTTCCCATTTGGTAGCGGCGCCGTACGGATAGATTTTTTTTCTTATTTCCTCATAAAATTTTTGATTTAGAGTGTGGTAAGCTTCAAAGGCCTCTTTACAAATTTGCAGGAATTTTTTTCTGCCGGTATTGTTGGTAGTTCTATTTTTGTTGACATTAATTATTTTTTCATTAAATAATTTTTTGTATTCCGGTATCTGCCAAAGACGTTTGAGAGTTTTGGTAGCGCGCCGGCTCAGTTCTTGGCGTCTTTCCGGATGATTGAGTATGTATTCTTTATTTATTTCGCTTAATTGTCTGCGTTTTTTTTCCCGGTAGTCAAGATTTTCCCAGTCTTTTTTATTTCTTAAACTCAAAGCCTTTGAGTACTTTTCTTTATTATCAGGATTAGCCCAGAATTTTTTTCGTCCATCAGATATTTTTTTTCTATACTCTTCATTTTGGTGCATTTTTGCGGCCTGCTCATAGTGGATTTTCCAATGTTCACTCCATTGTAGCCTCTTGATGTTGTCAGGGTTGTTATTTAGTTTATTGTAATCAACATGGTGCCTCACTCTGCCATCTTCTTTTTTATATTTTTTATTGGACAAATTGTAATTATCAGCGAGATGATGAGCCGGGATCCACTCTTTTGTTTTGTTTTGCAATATCAAAGCATAACCCGCTCGATTTAATCGATCAGTAGTTTCTGACATTCTTTCGTAAATAGGCATTAACGATGTCCCCGAAATAAGATTTTCGGCTTCTCGGTAGGTGCCGTCTCTCAACATGAAAAGATGATTTGGAGTGCATCTTATTTCCGCACCGTTGTCCAAGGTCACTTTGACCAATTCGGCCTTCTCGCGCGTCATTCTCGGATTTTTTATTTCTGAAATTGAAATAAGGCCGGATTGATTCACAGTATAGGTATAATTCTTTTTCCCTTGTCTATGTTCCTCTATCAGATCTTCAAAATTTAAATTACGGCCATCGGTCAATTTTACCTTGGTATCCTTGGTGAAACAGCCAAAATTACCCTGGCCGAACACCAGCGGGTGGCGCATATTGAAGTCTTGCGCCATTCGCACCAATGAATCATAGATGGCGGTGTCGCCGTGCGGATGATATTTGGCCATCACCTCACCGACCACATGGGCGGATTTGCGGAATTTGCTGGTGTGCTTTAGACCAATATGCCACATGGCGTAGAGGATGCGCCGGTGCACCGGTTTCAGGCCATCGCGGACATCGGGCAAGGCGCGTGAGACGATTACACTCATGGCATAATCCAAATAAGAGGTTTTCATCTCTTCTACGATACTGATTGGCTCCACTTTGCCGATACTGCCGGAATGGGAAATTTGGAGGGCGGGTTGTTTGTCTTTAGGCATAAATAATCAAATTTATTCTTTGGTTGAACTGGTTTTTAATATCGGGATCATTATTTCATTCAGTAAATCATCCAGAGCCTTGTCCGCGTCGGTGCTGGTCGCAGTCGTTTCTTTTTTCAGTTGATCGGCGATAATTTCATCATTGGCTTGAATGGATTTCCAGATGTCGGCCAAGTCGCGGCGGCTGTTCGTCAACAGAGTTTCTTCAAAGCCTTGTGAATTTCGAACATCGTAAAATACATTTCTGATGTTGAATATCCAGATGGCAAAGATCATGAGCGTTACTATCGTCACGCCGGTCCAGAGCCAAATGATTTTTTTGGGGTGGGTGATGACCATCGGCGCGATTTCACTCTCATTCCTTTTTTCATTCCAATCCGTAAGCGGTACGCGACTGTTTTCTTCGGTATTTCCGGAATTATCCTCCATATTCTCCAAATCGCCGTCGGCGATTGCGTTGGCGTTCTTTATTTCTTTTTCAGCAATAACATCGGCGTTTTTAATTTCTTCGTTTTCCGCACTTTCAATTTTTTTGTTCGCGGAATCATTGATTTTATCAAAATAACCTTCTTTGATAATCAAAGCCGGAATCGTTCCCACCATTTTTTTTATGGTGGCGCGATCTCGGCTCGTTTGTTCGTTATCCCCATCGCTATTCGCTCGGTGATGGGTTTTTTGTTTTTTGTTTTTTTTATGCACGGACATATGCGTCAATTACGAATTACGAATTTCAAATTACGAATTGTGGCCGTTATCGTCGCAGTCGTATATCCATAATTCGCCTGCTCGGCGTAGCGAAGCGAAGCCGAGTAATTCTTAATTCGTAATTATTTACTCTTTCGCGAGCACAATCACTTGTGTGTCTTCGGTGGGCAAATCTTTCTTTTTCAAAATAACCTTGCTTTCGGCTTTTTGGGTGGCAATACCCATTTCTTTCAAGAATTTATCAATCGGCGCGGCTTTCGGGTCGTTGTCGCTTTGAAAAAACATCGGGATTACCACTCTCGGTTCCAGATCATTTATCAGCTTGATGGCCATCTCGGCATCATAGCTCGGCGCTCCGCCAACCGGCACGAACAGCACATCGGCATTGCCGAGCGCTTCGCGTTGTTTTTCCGTCAAAGGTTTTCGCGCCAGCCCCAAATGCGCCAAACTCAGGCCCTCGGCGTCAATTCTGAACATCACATTGCCCTCATCGTCCCCCGGAATGGCCGTCACCAAAATTGAAGAAACATCGCATTCCCCCGGAGTATCCAGTATGAACGGACTGCCGGAGACAGTAATGGAATCGGCGCGGCCACGGCTGTAGAGCACCACTTGCGGCGTGATACTGCGAGGAAACGATCCTTCCGCCGGTTGATAAGGGTCAATCACCACTACCACATCTTGATCCACCGGCTTGGTTTGTAAGCGGATGCCGGTCGTGCCTAGCCAGGAAATATGCATACGGTTGGTAATTATTTTTGTCGTTAAACGGGTATATTATATCTTATGGATGAAGAGTTTACAAGGGCATTATTCAATACAATCCCCCCGGGCCGCGCGTTCTCCCTCCCGCTCGCTGACCCTGCTGTCGGCTACATCTCAAAGCGCATCAGATTGGTGCGTTTTTGTTTGATTGAAATTTTGGTTAATTATTGGCCTGTTTTGGCGATTGCGCTACCACTTGCCAAACGGCAAAAACCGTGTTAAGATAGCCCCGTACAATTTTTTTATTAAATTAACTTCTTGTAAAAAACAAGAAGGCTCGGCTAATTTGGCTGGGTTAAGGCATAATATTTATGTCAAACAAACCGGTTTCGGATTCTACGAGCGTTTTTGCCGATCTCCTAAAAGAATATTTCGGCAAGGTTCCGCAAATCAATGATTTGGTCAAAGGCAAAGTCATTTCCATTGACAGAGGTGAAGTGCGGGTGGATATCAACGGCATTATCGTCGGCGTGGTGCGTGGTGACGAGCTTTTCAGCGAATCAAAGGAATTCGCGGACACCAAAGTCGGTGATGAAGTTGAAGCCACGGTCGTGGATTTGGAAAATGAATACGGCGAGATGGAATTGTCATTCCGCATTGCCGGCAATAAATTGGTTTGGGATCGGATGGAAGACGCCAAGAAATCAGGCGCGCCGACGACCGCCAAAGTGATTCAAGCCAACAAGGGAGGACTGATGCTCCAAGTAGACGCGTTGATCGGATTCTTGCCGGTATCCCAATTGAATCCGGAGCATTATCCCCGCGTTCCGGGCGGAGACAAAAATCGTATTTTGGATCATTTGAAACAGTTTATCGGCCATGATTTGCGGGTACGCATTTTTGATGTCAATCCGGATGAAGAGAAGTTGATTCTTTCCGAGAAAGTGGTCTGGGAAGACGAGCAAAAAAGCATTCTGGATTCCTACAAAATCGGCGACACGGTGGAGGGCGAAATCAGCGCCCTGACCCCGTTCGGCGCGTTCATGAAATTTGGCAATGGTTTGGAAGGCTTGATCCACATTTCCGAGATTGTCTGGCAGAGAATTGATCACCCGAAAGACATTCTCAAAGCCGGTGATCAGGTCAAAGCCCAGATTATTGACCTCAATAAATCAAAAATTTACTTGTCTCTCAAAAGATTGATTGATGATCCTTGGAAAGCGGTCAAAGATCGCTACAAAGTCGGTCAAACGATTGAGGGAGAAATCCACAAGATTGAACCGTTCGGTCTTATGGTGCGATTGGATGATCAGATTCACGGTTTGGCGCATATTTCCGATTTGTCGGAAACGCCGATCGCCGACAGTCGCAAATTCCTGGAACAATTCAAAATCGGCGAAATACGCAAATTTGATATTATCTCCATGGAACCGGCCGAGCATCGCCTTGGTTTGAGCGTGGAAGGGGTCGCCGGCCGCAAGTTAGCCAAGAAAACCAAAGAAAAAGCAGAGGAAAAGCCGGAAGAAAAACCGGAAGAAAAAACCGAGGAAAAGACAGAGGAAAAACCGGTTTGACAACTTGGAAAGAATTAAAAAAGACCGGCCGCGCAGGCCGGTCTTTTTTGCAGTGATTACTTTCGATTTGGATGTGTTATAATGAAAATACTGAATCCGACATTTTTAACAGTAATAATTATGAATAGCGAAACTACTAAAATATCAAAAATAGCGATTTTTCAAAAAAAAGAAATTCGCAAAATTATTCACAAAAATGAGTGGTGGTTTTCGGTTGTAGACATTATTGAGGCCTTAACTGGAACCGATAGATCTAGAAAGTATTGGAGTGACTTGAAGAAAAAACTCGTAAATGAAGGATTTTTTGAAGTGTCCGAAAAAATCGGACAGTTGAAATTAGTAGCTCCGGATGGCAAGATAAGAGAAACAGATTGTGCCAATACGGAAACTGTTTTTCGAATTATTCAGGCTATTCCTTCACCCTGAACACGGCTCTCATCATCGCGAGGAAATAGCTAACCCAGTGGCTTGATTTATTTCGTTATATAAGGTAGAATGAGGGTTGTCATTTGTTATTGAATTTTCACTATGAAAAATCTCCTGAAAAATTTCGCTTTCGTCATTCTGGCTTTATTCCTGGTCGCCGGTATTTTGAGTTTCGCGGATTTTAACGCGGAAAAGCCGGAGAATGTCGGTATCAGCCGGCTGGTTCAGGACATCAACCAAGACAAAGTGAAAAGCGTGGAGGTGGAGGGGGATACCCTCACTGTCCATCTGAAAGACGAAAAAGCCAAACCGCTGCAAGTAAAAAAAGAAATCAATCAATCTTTCACCGAACTCATGAGCAATTACGGAGTGGAATCGGCCAAATTGCAGGCCGTGGATGTGCAGGTGAAAGAAATGACCGGCTGGAAGTTTTGGCTCGCGGCACTCGTTCCGTATTTGTTTCCATTTTTGCTCATTATCGGCCTGGTTTATTTTATGAGCCGTCAAGTGCAGGGCGCCAACAGCAAAGCCATGAGTTTCGGCCAAAGCGCGGCCCGCCAAATCAAACCTGATGAAAAATCCAAAAAAACTTTCAAGGATGTGGCCGGCGCGAAAGAAGCAAAAGTGGAATTGGAAGAGATTATCGATTTTCTGCGCGATCCGCAAAAATTCACGGTGATGGGGGCGAAAATTCCGAAAGGAGTATTGTTGATGGGCGCTCCCGGCACCGGCAAAACCTTGCTCGCCAAAGCCGTGGCGGGCGAAGCCAATGTGCCATTTTTGCACATGAGCGGTTCGGAATTCGTGGAAATGTTCGTTGGGGTCGGCGCTTCTCGCGTGCGCGATTTATTCAGCAAAGCCAAAAAATCCGCGCCGGCGATTATATTCATTGATGAAATTGACGCGGTCGGTCGCAAAAGAGGATCGGGGCTCGGAGGCAGTCACGACGAACGGGAACAAACTTTGAATCAAATTTTGGTGGAAATGGACGGCTTTGATCCGCATATCGGCGTGATTGTCATGGCCGCCACCAATCGGCCGGATGTGCTTGATCCGGCTCTGCTTCGTCCCGGCCGTTTTGATCGGCGGGTGGTGATTGATATGCCGGACATCAATGATCGCGAGGAGATATTGAATGTTCATGTCGCCAATAAACCTTTGGCGGCGGGAGTGTCGGTTCGGAAAATCGCTGAACGCACTCCGGGTTTTTCCGGCGCGGATTTGGAAAATTTATTGAATGAAGCGGCCATCCGCGCCGTGCGTAATGGCAAGAAAGAAGTTTCAGAGGAAGATATTTTGCAGAGTATTGAAAAAGTTTTGCTCGGTCCGGAAAAGAAATCGCGCGTGATGACCGAACGGGATCGCGAAATGACGGCTTATCACGAGGCCGGACACGCGGTGGTTGGTCACTTCCTGCCGAATTGCGATCAGGTGCGCAAGGTATCAATAATCGGACGCGGACTGGCCGGCGGCTATACTTTGAGTATGCCGGGAGCCGATTCCCATTACAGCACCATCGCTAAATTCAAAGATGAATTGGCGATGTCCCTCGGCGGTTTTGTCGCGGAAAAAATGATCTATGGCGAAGAAAATTTGACCACCGGCCCGTCGAGCGACTTGAAAAAAGCGACGCAGGTGGCCACCTCTATGGTTGTGAAATACGGCATGAGCAAGAAACTGGGACCCCGCCAATATGGCGACAACGAAGGTCTGATATTCTTGGCCGAAGAAATCCACACCAAGAAGAATTACAGCGAAAAAATCGCCGAGGAAATAGACGCCGAAATCAACGGTTTTTTGAGCGAAGCGGAAAAGAGAGCGACAGAAATTTTGACCGCTCATCGTCCGGAAATGGACAACCTCGTGAAAGCCCTGATGGAGCGAGAAACCGTGGAGCAGGAAGAGTTCGCGACGATCATGGGAGGAGTGGTCGCAATTACGAATTAAAAATTACTCGGCTTCGCTTCGCTACGCCGAGCAGGCGAATTACGAATTATACGAATTGAGAGGCTCGGCCTCTCTTTTTGTATAGGAAAAAAATATTAGATGTGGTATACTTCATTCAATCGTAATTCGTCCGCCTTCGCTAAAGCTACGGCGGATAAAATAATTTTCTTCGACCGTCCGTAGCCCGATAGGGCGAAGGCGGTTAATTCGTAATTGTTATGTCCGAACCAACCTATCGTCAAGCCCTCGGCGAGAGCTGGAAACTTTCCTGGCGGCACAAGGGTCTTTGGGCCTTTGGTTTATTTGCCATGATCCTCGGACAAATGGGCGTGGTGGATATTTTCCTGAAAATGGGAATTACGGCCAACAACCTTGGCGGATCGGATTCCTGGACGGCCGTTCGTCTGATTTTTTCTCCCCGCTTTTGGCGGCTGGTCGCGGATTCGCTCAATCCCGGCCTGGACACCTGGGTTTGGTTGTTTTGGCTGATTATTACTTTGCTCGGATTCGCGGGCATGGTACTGTTTGTGGCGGTTTCCTGCCAAGGCGCGATTGTCCACGCCGCCGCCAAGTACGCCAAACGAGGCGGCGCTTTGCCGAACGATAGTAAGGCCTGGCACGCCGGCGTTAGCCATTTTTGGGGTCTTTTGGTCTTGAATATTCTCAAAAAATTATCCTTGCTTTTAATCGGCGGGCTGATTGTATCCATAGCGTTCGGTCTCGGATCGGTTGGAGTTTTCGGCCGGGTACTTTACATCATTGCGTTTATCGTCGCCTTGTTCGCCAGTCTGATTCTGTCTTTCCTCTTGGTTTACGCGGCCGGTTATCTGGTGGTGGAGAATGAGAAAATTTTAACCTCGGTTCGTTTGGCCTGGCAATTATTCGCGCGGCATTGGCTGGTAAGTTTTGAAGTCGGTTTGGTGGTTCTTCTCACCAATGTGGCGTTGCTGTTTATCATGCTTGCCGCCGTGGTCTATCTGTTTTTTTTGCCGATGCTCGTCGCCGATTATATCGCCATTTGGACCGGCGCGGTTTGGGTGTTCAAAATCGGCATCGGCGCCGGTTATGTCATTCTTCTTGTTTTCGCTTTTTTGGCGAGCGCGATTTTTTCCGTGTTCACGACCAGCGTCTGGACATATCTATTCACGAAGATGCACTCTCACGGCGTTACCAGCAAATTGCTTCGAATCATGGGTAAATCTCGCGTTTAGAATTTTTTATGTCCAAAGACCTGCCGAATTTAGGCGATTTGCTTAAAAAAACTCCACCCGCCAAACAATCCTCGGCCGCTCAAACGGCCGATGATGATGAAACGCGGGGTAAATTCGATTCCAAAATTTTGGAAATCAAAAAAAAGGAATTGGAATTGGAAGCGGAAAGATTGGCCGGACAGGCCGGTTTTCCTTATCTGAATTTGGAACGATTTCCAGTCAGTCAGGAGGCGTTGAAACAAGTCCCGCGCGCCGTCGCCGAGGAATTGCAGGCGGTTTGTTTTTTTGTGACGCCGGATGAAGTCCGCATCGGCGCCGTTGATCCGACTAGCGAGGATGTGGCGCAATTACTCTACGACACTGAAGAGCGCAATCATGTCAACGGCGCGCTTTATTTGATTTCGGAGCAAAATCTGAACAAGGTTTTGGAAATGTATAATCGTTTGCCGGTGGTGGCGGAGCTTACCAAAGATGTGGTCATCAAGAGTGAAGATATCCTACAGATTCAGGCCAATGTCAATGATTTTGACTCCGTGCGAAAATTGTTGAACGGAAAATCAACCACGGATATTTTGACGATCATCCTCGGCGCCGCCATGAAATTGGACGCTTCCGATGTGCATGTGGAAGCGGAGGCTCTGGATGTAGTGGCTCGTTTTCGCCTTGACGGTATTTTGCACGATGCCGCCCGCATTCCGAAGGAATTGCATAAACAGTTGGTGTCCAGAATAAAATTGATGTCCTCGTTGAAAATAAACATCAACGACAAGCCTCAAGACGGTCGGTTCACGATTAAATTTCCCGAGTACGATATGGATGTGCGCGTCTCGGTTATCCCGACGGTTTACGGCGAGAGTATCGTCATGCGGCTTTTGCGTCAGACCGAAGAGGGTTTGGATTTGGACAGTTTGGGAGTGAGAGGACGCGCCCTCGCCTCGCTCCGCCAGCAAATTGTGCGGCCGAACGGCATGATTATCGCCACCGGTCCGACCGGCAGTGGCAAAACCACCACTTTGTACGCCATTGTTCGTTTGCTAAATAAGCCGGGCGTGAAGATTCTTACCTTGGAAGATCCGGTGGAATACCGGGTGGAAGGAATCAACCAAAGCCAAATTGATCTCGGTCGCGATTATACTTTTGCCAAAGGTCTTCGTTCAATGTTGCGTCAGGATCCGGATATTATGATGGTCGGTGAAATTCGGGATTTGGAAACGGCGGATATCGCCATTCAGGCCTCGCTTACCGGACGTCTTTTGCTTTCCACCATTCATACCAACAGCGCGGCCGGCGCGATCCCGAGGTTTATTGCCATGGGAGTGAAGCCGTTTTTATTGACGCCATCCTTGAATTGCGTCATCGGTCAGAGATTGGTGCGGAAAGTCTGCGGTCAGTGCCGAATAAAAAAGCCGCTCGCGGAATTTGACGAAGATACACGAACCAAAACCGAAGCGGTCATTGCCGGACTGCCTAGTGTTGAGGCGGGGGAAGTGAAAGAAAGGCCGTTGGTTTTTTACGGAGCGAACATCGCCGGTCAATGCGTGAAATGCAATGGTCTCGGCTACAAAGGCCGGATTTCGGTATGCGAAATTTTGATAATGACTCCGGAAATTCAGCAGGCGATCAATAATGGCAATGTTTCGGAATTGGAAATTGAAAAAATGGCGAGGATCAACGGAATGCTAACAATGGCGGGGGACGGAGTCGTGAAAGCGCTCGACGGGATCACCACGCTGGATGAGGTATTCCGAATGACGGAGTAATCCGACTGAATTAATAATTACTCGGCTTCGCTCCACTACGCCGAGCAGGCGAATTACGAATTGTGTCCGTCCCGCGTTTAATTGCGGTTGTTAATTCGTAATTCACAATGGAGTGTGATATACTATTCCCGTTCAACATATCATCCGCGTTATGGTCAATAAAAAATTGGGAAATTTTAACCCGTCAAATTCAAATATTGTTCAGCCGGTGCGATTTTATAAAATCGTGGCTTTGACTTTTTTATTTTTGACAATTTTATTGCTGGGTTTGATCACTTTTGTTTCTTCCAAACGGGCGGAGATTACCATCACCACCCGTTCCGACACCGTGGATGCCGCTTTTTCTTTTGATGTCGGGCGCGAGGTGGAGAATATGCCGGTCAAGGCCACAGTGACGAGCACGGTGGTAACTGTCAGCAAAACTTTCAGTCCGAAAGGCGAGAGACAGATTGTCAGCAAGGCCGGCGGCCTCGTGACAATTTATAATGTTTCCAATATTCAACAGCCGCTCGTGGCCACCACTCGTCTTTTGACTGCCGATGGTACGCTTTTCCGCCTGAAAAACAGCACGGTAGTTCCGGCCCAAGGTCAAGTTGAGGTGGAGGTCTACGCGGATAAGGAGGGCGATATCGGCGATATCCGAACGGAGGAATTCACCATTCCCGGGTTAAATCTATCACGTCAAAAAGAAGTTTACGCGAAGAGCGATAAATCGTTGTCCGGAGGGGTGAAAACGGTGGGAGTGATCACTTCGTCCGATATACAGAAAGGAACGGAAGAAGTTTTGCAGGAATTGAAACAAGCCGGGGTGGATGAATTCCAGGCGCGATATGACGGAAAGAAAGTGGTGTCAACAATCGCTCAATATGCCATTGAACCGGATAAGAAAATCGGCGTGGAAACGGACTCGTTCGCCTTGGTCGGGCGTGCGACCGTTGTCGCCGTCATATTTGATGACAAGGAAATGAACGAATACGCGAACGACCTGCTCAATAAACAAATCGTGGACAACAGCGAAATTTTGGAATCAACCGCCGACGCGCCCGGCGTCACCATTGAAAATTTTGACTTGGAGAAGGGCACGGCCGTGGTCAAAGTTTTGCAAAACGGCGTGGTCAATATCGATCCGAACAGCAAGGAACTGCAAAAAATCATGTTTTTCGGCAAGTCCGAAGACGAGTTGCGACGCTACTTGCTGTCATTGAATCACATTCAAATCGTGGAGGTGAAATTCAAACCGTTTTGGAATTCCACGGTGCCACATGTGGCCGATCATGTAAAAGTGATGGTGAAGCAGACGACGATTGAATAATTACTAATTACTCGGCTTCGCTCCACTACGCCGAGCAGGCGAATTACTCGGCTTCGCTCCACTACGCCGAGCAGGCGAATTACGAATGGTGAGGTCTATTGACAAAATTATAGGAAAAGCATAAGGTAAACAAGTGATACGGTTGTACAAGAACCAGCCCAGTCGTTCCGCCCGGCCTCAAAAGTGGGGAAGCGGGCGACATGGTACCACTCTTGGAGTATCAAGACAATTTTCAGAGTAAAAAAACGGGTGGAACCGTCTTCCAAATGAAGACCCCGACAGGCGCGATATCAATTTTTTGGTAGGGTGTCGGTCGGGTTTTTTATTTATATCAAGGCAAAAGAATATGGATCAAGATAAATTGCAAGGCGTTCGTCATTCCTGCGCTCATCTGTTGGCCGCGGCGGTGAAACAACTCTATCCGGGCGCGCAAAACGCCATCGGGCCGGCGGTGGAGAACGGTTTTTATCAGGATTTTGACACGCTTGATTACAAAATCACCGAAGCGGATTTTCCGAAAATTGAAGAAAAAATGCGGGAAATTTTGGCCGGTTGGCAGGCGTTCGTGATCCGTGAAGTGACGCCGGAACAGGCGAGAAAAGATTTCGCCGACAATCCCTATAAATTGCAATTGATAGAGGATTTCGCCGGTCAAGGAAAAACCATCACGGAAAATAATCCGGGAAATTTCTTGGATTTATGCAAAGGCGGACATTCGGATAATCCGCGCGAGGAATTAAAACATTTCAAATTGCTTTCCGTGGCCGGTGCGTATTGGCGTGGCGACGAAAAAAATCGGATGCTTACAAGAATTTACGGCACGGCGTTCGCGTCCGCCGTGGAACTGGAAAATTATTTAACGATGCTGGAGGAGGCGAAGAAACGGGATCATCGAAAAATCGGCAAGGAATTGGATTTGTTCACTTTTTCCGATTTGGTCGGTCCCGGCCTCGCCCTCTGGACGCCGCGGGGCACGCTCTTGCGCGATACTTTGGACGATTTTGTTTGGGAATTGCGGAAAGCAAGGGGCTACGAAAGAGTGACTATTCCTCATATCACGAGTAGAGCGCTTTACGAAACCAGCGGGCATTGGCAGAAATTTTCCAATGATTTATTCCATATCACCACCCGCGAAGGCCACGAATTCGCCATGAAGCCGATGAATTGCCCTCATCATACTCAAATTTACGCGCATCTGCCGCGCAGTTATCGCGATTTGCCCCAGCGTTATGCCGAAACCACGATGTGCTATCGCGACGAGCAGACCGGTGAATTGCATGGTCTATCTCGGGTGCGCGCCTTCACCCAGGACGACGCGCATGTTTTCTGCCGACGGAATCAGGTTAGAGACGAATTTTTGCGAATTTGGGAGATCATTGATATTTTTTACGCCGCCGTGGGTTTTGGCGATTTGGCGGTTCGCCTGTCGCTCCATGATCCGGACAATATGGATAAGTACCTCGGCAGTCCGGAATTGTGGGCGGAAGCCGAAGAGAATATTCGGAGTATCGCCGTCGGTAAGGGAGTGAAATTTTTTGAAGCCAAGGGAGAGGCCGCTTTTTACGGACCGAAAGTGGATTTCATGGCCAAAGATTCAATCGGACGAGTTTGGCAGGTGGCCACTATTCAATTGGACATCAATTTGCCGGAACGGTTTGATTTGAGTTGCGTGAACGAACAGGGCGAAAAAGAGCGGATTGTGATGGTACATGCCGCCATTATGGGTTCTATTGAGCGATTTTTGTCAATTTTGATTGAACATCACGCCGGCGCTTTCCCGCTTTGGCTCGCGCCAACGCAGATTCAGTTGGTGCCGGTGTCGGTCAAACATCTGGAAAGCACCAAGGAATTGGCGGCCGAACTTGCGAGTGGCGGCGTGCGAGTGGCGGTGGACACGGCCGATGAAACCGTGGGCAATAAAGTGCGCAAAGCGGTTCAGCAAAAAATTCCGTATATCGTGGTGGTCGGGGACAAGGAATTGAGTGGCGAGCCTTGGACGATTCGCGTTCGCGGACAAGAAGAACAGATAAAGTTGACGAAAGAGGAGTTTTTGGAGAAGGTGAAAGAAGAAATTGCTGGTAAAAAATAGCCAAGGATACTGTCACCAAACTGGCAGATGTCATTCCCGCGAAGGCGGGAATCCAGTAAATTTGGCTAGGTAGTCCTATCGCTGGATTCCCGCCTTCGCGGGAATGACAGAAGAACGACATTCGGCGACAGCACCATATGGTCAAAACGCATAATAAAACATCCCGACTAAGTCGAGATGTTTTATTATTCGGATTTTTTTTGCTATTTCTTTAAAGTAGTCTTCAATGTGGCACTCCATAACGCTCCCCGAGTTTAGTTAAGTCATCAAGCAGTTTTCTAAGCTGGGATCCGTTTTTTAGACTTCCCAATTTGCGGAATCGCGTTGCCAATTTGGTCAATTCCGGTTTTGCTTCCGGCGCGTGTTTCAATATCAGAGTAGCGTAATCACTGAATCTTATTCTTTTACCGGAACTATCAATAAGTACTTGGGTGAATAATTTTTTGGCTGTTCTTTCATAGCGGCCATCGTCCAGTATTCTGTGCGGAGACATTGTGTCTTTGTCCATTGTTACGGGCTTTTCAGCTCCTTTCTTCGTTTGGCTTACTGACCATTCTGGTCCCGGGTGTCCGGCTTTCTCCGGTTTTGTCGGTAATACGGCTTCCGTATCCTCTTCCTCGGTATCCCCACTGACAGTGAGAGGAGTTTCAGTATCTAGCATTATTTCCTCCTTCGTCGCCCGAGTTTTAGCGACCGCGCCCGGCGTCACCCATTCGGCGTGGCTCAAATCGTCGTGCCTTTCGTCCCAACCTAGCCTTTGTATCTCCGGCGATAATCCGAATTTCGGTTTTGGAGTTGATTTTATTGGTTTCTTTACGGAATGGATGGTTTCGCCGGTTTTTGGAACGACGATATCAATTTCGGCATTTGCGGTTGCGGCCGTCGCTGTCGGTATTTTTGGAGTTTCACCGCGAGCTTCACTGTTTCTTCTACCAAAACGCTTGGTTGAGTCTTCTTCTGTCCGCCGAGATTGTTCTCTCAAAAAATTTGAATAGCCACCCTCCGGCTCGGTGTCAACTGTCGGTGCCTTGGCTACATGGGGATCTTGTTCATATTGGTTATAATCGGCATCAAATTCGTCGTGTACGGCCACGCCGATGCCACCCAGTATCGTAGCGGTGGCTGCTGCTCTACCAATATCTCCACTCCTGACGGTATTTCTCCTCGGCCTGGAATTAATGATTGGCGGAGTAGGCAGAGTTTCATTAACTAGTTCTTCTCTGCCGGCTATTTCATTTGCCCACCATTTGTCCTCCTCCGTGTTTGCCGGAGCCTCGATTGAACTATTGTCCGGGTCTGGCAGAGACTCATTCAAATCTCTAAACAACTTGTATTTTTGGTAGCGGGGATCCTTTTTCTGATTGATGGCCTTGTTCGTGAAAATCTTTTCTATAATACTTACTTTGGGATCGCCGAATCTGTCCAATTTTATGCCGGCCGTGTCCAATTCCGCCTTCGCTTCTTCCAATTGCGCGGAAACGAATTTGCTGAAAATTTTGGGGTTCAAAATTACCTCGCCATTGAGAAGGCGCGCGTTAGCCGTCAACTCCTCTAATAATGCCGCATCTTCGGTGAAGAGGGAACGAAATTGAGATGGAATCTCCATTTTCTTGAGCAAGGAAACAAGAACTTCCTTAACCTTCTTTTCTCTAAGAGAGAAAATTAGTTCTCTCTTATTATCCTCCGTATCTTTGGCATCGGACTCAGTCTCCAATCTTGGAATAATGTCGGTTCGTATCCCGGCTTCCGGTTCATTCCTTGATCTGGTATAGATTTTTGGCACTTCAAACCGGGTAAGTGATACTTCTTCACTAGCCTTACTAGAAACGGTCGGCTCGGGTGGCATTTTCAGAACCTTCAATAACCTAAATTTTTCTTTCGGTTTATTCGCAATTTTAGCAAAATCCACTGTTCCGCCGGTCGGAATGGCATCTTCTAAATCCTCATCCGTCAATTCGTGTTCCAATTCCGGAATCGGCGGAGGCAGAATTTCATCCTCAAGCAGACTTGAATCTAATTCAGTTTCCGCTGTGGTTTTTCCCTTCACTACATCAGCACGCTCTCGTCGGACGGATTCTGCGGTTCTTGTGGCAACTGCCTTCAATTTTTCCTTTATGGCCGAGGTTTTGCCTGAATGTCGATCTTTAACAGCGGTGATTCTTTCTTTTTCCGTTAAATCTTTCAGTTTTTCTCTGTTTGCCAATAGACTTTTTTCGTAATGCGTCTGTAGTTTCTTGGCGATATTGGGGTTAGTATGATGCATCATCCTGAGGATTCCGGAGAGCGCGTATCTAATGTTTTCCAGAAGTGTTTTTTTTAATCTTAATATAGCTAAAACATTGAGATCAAGACTATCTTTTTTCAATTTATTAATTTCTCGTTCCAGATTATCTATTTGCTCATCAACCTTCGCTATTTCCGTTTTATGGCGCCTTTCCCGCTCCAATTCGTCCGCGGTGGGAGGATTAACCAAAACCGAACCGGTATTGGTCGGTTCGCCTTGCCCGGCGTCTCGCTTGCCTTTGTCCGTGGTTTCAAATAATGCGTCCCCCATGTCCGCGTCTTCCGGTATTCTGGATCCGATGTCTGTGCCCATACTGGATTCCGTTGCCATGTATTATGGTAATTAAATTTTACTCGCAACCTTGTAAATAGTAATATATCATATTTCAGCGATTTTGTCAGTGTTATCCACATCCGGCTTGAAATTAATGATCATCCAAAAAAAATCCGGTGTTTTCTCATTTGCGCGTTCAACCTTGCTTTTTTGTCCATTTTGGATATACTAACAGCAGTGGGTTGATTTTGTTTGCTGAAATGAAAAATATGCAAAAAGATACTCAACACCTGCCAAAATTAGTCGTTATTCTCGGGCCGACCGCTTCCGGCAAAACCGGTCTAAGTCTCACTCTTGCCAAAAAATTCAATGGCGAAATCATCTCAGCCGATTCCAGGCAGATTTTTAAAAAAATGAATATCGGCACGGCCAAGCCGAAAGGAGAATGGCGCTGGAACGGATTGCGCAAGACTTTTTTCGTAGAAGACATTCCGCATCATCTGATTGATTTTTTGGATCCGGGAAAAGTGTTCACCGTGGCCGAATTTCGCGACAAAGCCTTGAAATATACCAAGATGGCCTATCAGGCCGGACGCGTTCCGATCATCGTCGGCGGCACCGGATTGTATATTTCGTCGGTCGTTGACAATTATATCATTCCGCGAGTGAATCAAAATCCCAAATTGCGCGCGAGTTTATCGGAAAAAAGCAACGAGGAATTGCTCGCGTTATTGGAAAATTTGGATCCGGAGGCCGTGAAGATAATCGATGTCGCCAATCAACGGCGGATAATACGGGCTTTGGAGGTTTGTATTTTGAGCGGTGAACGATTTTCCAAACAGCGGAAGAAAGGTGATGAATTGTTCAATGTTTTGCAGATCGGCATTGATATTTCTCGGGAAGATCTGTACCGGCGAATCAATGAACGCACTGAAAAAATGATGGAAGACGGCCTGCTTGGTGAGGCGCAAAGTTTGCTGAAACAAAAATACGGCTGGAATTTATCCAGTATGAATAGC
>JBBTQT010000005.1:0-2799 GCA_038065575.1 Patescibacteria group bacterium | reverse complement strand
GAATCGGCGCCAATATCGGCGGGAAGTTGGCGGAAAAATTGCGCGGTATTTTCAGATCTCTTGTCCCTTTAAAAATTTTTTCATTTCTATTTTTTTTCTTACTCCCGGCGCCATCGCCGGTTTTTACTTATACACAAAATCGGTTTGGCCGGTCGCTTGACAGTATTGAGTAAAAATTTTACACTATAACTGATATTAAAGATGGTCGGCGATGGTAATTGAACACAAAATATACTCAAACTTATGCCTCAAGTAAAACCGGAAGTGGAAACATTCGCGAAGATCAAAGTGATCGGTGTCGGCGGCTCCGGCGGTTCGGCCGTTGACCGGATGGTACGAAGCGGAATCAGAGGCGTGGAATTCATCGCTCTCAATACCGATGTTCAGGCGCTCCACCACAACAGCGCGCCGCATAAATTGCATATCGGCAAAACGATCACGCGCGGTCTTGGCGCGGGCATGAATCCCGATGTCGGCAAAAGGAGCGCCGAAGAAAGCCAGAACGAAATTCGGGAAATGCTGAAAGACACGGATATGGCTTTCATCACCTGCGGCCTCGGCGGCGGCACCGGTTCCGGCGCCAGTCCGGTGGTGGCGGAAATCGCCAAAGATTTGGGAATCCTAACATTGGCGGTGGTCACGAAACCATTTACATTTGAAGGTCCGCAAAGGAAAGCGATTGCCGAACGAGCGCATGAGGATTTGTGCGCGCAGGTGGATACGATCATTACCATTCAGAATGATCGCATTTTGCAAATAATTGATAAGAAGACTTCATTGCTCGAGGCTTTCAAAATCGTGGATGATGTTTTGCATCAGGGCGTTCAGGGAATTTCCGAACTGATTACCGTACCCGGGTTGATCAATGTGGATTTTGCCGACGTGCGCACCATTATGAGCGATACCGGATCCGCCCTGATGGGCATCGGCACCGGCTCCGGAGAAAATCGCGCCGAGGAAGCCGCCAAGGCGGCGATTTCCAGTCCGCTTCTCGATATTTCCATTGACGGAGCAAGAGGAATTTTATTCACCATCACCGGCGGAAGTAATTTGGGAATGCAAGAGGTGGCCGAGGCGGCGAAAATTATCACCAGCTCGGCCGATGAAAACGCCAAGGTGATTTTCGGCACGGTCATAGACGAGAGTCTCGGCGACGATATTCGGATCACGGTAATCGCCACCGGTTTTGGCGAGGATAAAAAAAACAAAAGAAACACCAATGACGCGGCGGTCGACTCTTTTAGTTCGACGAATACCATCCGGCCGACATTGCGTACGACTTTTTTTAACAAGCGCAAACCGGAATTCACCGCTTCTTTTAATCAGTCCTCTCCGGACGATGAGTCCAAGACTCAATTCATCAAAAAATCGGTTCCGAACGACGATATTATTATTCCGGATATTCTGACAAAAAATTCAGTTCTGCCGACACCAACGCCGAACCGCGATATTCCGGCGTCGAATCCGAAAGCCGATGAAGAAGATCTGGAAATACCGGCATTCATCAGGAGAAAAATGAATATTGACTGACCGCTTAAATCCCCTTGTCGGGGATTTTTTGTATTTACCGCCATGTGCTATAATAGTTCAGAGATTAACCCGTTTTATGTATTGTCCGATTTGTCGGCATAAAATCACCAAAGTCACCGATTCCCGCATCGCTCAAGACGGTCTCGCGATTCGCCGAAGAAGGCGGTGTTTGAAATGCGCCTATCGTTTTTCGTCGGTGGAGGAAACCGAGCTTTTGGATGTGATTGTCATCAAAAGCGACGGGAGGCGCGAAGCCTACCACCGCCCGAAATTGCAAAGAGGTATAATTCAATCTTTGACCAAGCGTCCTTACACTCAAGAAGTGTTTGATAAATTGATCCATCTGATTGAGCAGGATCTCCAAAAGAAGCGCCAGCGCGAAATCAAGAGCAAAGAAATCGGAGAAATCGTGATGAGACATTTAAAGAAATTTGACAAGGTTGCTTACATTCGATTCGCTTCCATTTATCGCGCTTTTGAAGATGTCGGTAAATTTGAGAAAGAAATTAAATCATTGAAACGGTAATAACCAATCGTAATTTATGTATAAAGACACGGACAAAACGGCAGACAAACCGACAGTCACGGATTCATCTTTGGCGATTGAAAAGAAGACGGATAAGAGCGTGCCGAAAAAAGAAACTGATCATCCGAGCGACGGCCAAGGCGGGGATCTGAAATCATTGATAGAAAAAAACATTAAATGGTCGCAGATCATCTATGAACAGAATAAAAAAATCAAAAACCGGCTCACTTGGATGTTAATCGGCGATTATTTGAAAATATTTCTGATATTGGCGCCGCTGATTATCGCCCTCCTATATTTGCCTCCTTTTATCAGCCAGTTAATGAAGACATACGACGCCATTTTGCCCGGGCAAACGGGCGCGCCGATCGGGATTATGGACGAATTGAATAAAATTTTACAGCAAAATGGCATTACTCTGCCGTCGGCAATGGTGAACAAGAAGTAAATTATCCAAGCATGTTGATATGAAAAAACACACCAAAATTGTCTGCACTCTCGGTCCGGCGTCGGAATCGCTCACGACTATCGCCGCGATGGTGAAATCCGGAATGAATGTGGCGCGATTGAATTTTTCGCACGGCACTCACGCCAATCATAAAAAATTGATCAGTAATGTCCGTAAGGTGGGATTGAAAACAGGTCAGCCGGTGGCGGTGATGCAGGATTTGCAGGGTCCGAAATTTAGAGTGGGTATTCTGCCGGATAGCGGGGTTGAATTGCTATCAGGAGAGGTAGTGATT
>JBBTQT010000004.1:2069-6211 GCA_038065575.1 Patescibacteria group bacterium | reverse complement strand
TAGAGCACTGCCCTGTCACGGCAGAAGTTGCGGGTTCGAGTCCCGTCCGGTCCGCAAGTACTCGAGGTCGCTGTTTTGGGGAGCCTTTACCATAAATTGGTAGGGCTCTTTTAGTTTACTGCCCGACGGGGTTATCCCTTGACAAAACTGTACATTGTGGTAAGGTAATATGTCCTACATTTCAGTAAAATAACTTAATGTGGTATACTAATGCTGTCATATGGAAATACCTATTCCAAAATTAAAAGCGATTATAAGGTATTTTTGTACAAATACCAATTCTGTTTTTTTAGGAAAGGTTAAGCTGATGAAGCTATTTTACTTTCTCGACTTTTTACATGTTAAAAAATACGGAACTCCCATTACTTACGACGACTACATAAATTTAGAGCACGGCCCAATACCATCTAAAATTCTGAATTTAGTCAATAGCGTTGTTGATAACGAAGAAGACGCCATTCTTTCAGACACCATCTCCATTGAACGACCGGACGGAACAATAATGCAAAGAATTAAGTGCATTAAAAATTTCTCTGATGAAGACAAAAGATTTTTTTCAGAAAGAGAAATGAGTATCTTGGAAGAAGTCTGCGCGAGGTTTGGCAACAAAACCACCAAAGCCACCGAAAACGCATCTCATGAAGAGGCTCCTTGGAGATTGACTAAGGAGACAGAAGATATACCCTACACTCTTGCCGCACAAGACGACGATTGTTTGGTTACAGAGCAAGACATTAAGCTTTTGACAGAATTGATTTAAATTTATGGACGGTCTTATTAGTTTTGGAACAATAATTACTTGGAAAAGTCAACACTATATCTACCTAGCAGAAATTGGGCAAATAACATATTTGGCTAGAATTATTGAGGATGAAAATTTGAAAGCCGATTTTTTAGGTCAATATAATAGATTAGAGAAAGCGAGCATGAGTGGTGGATTTCGTCCCCAAATCGCCCTATCAAACACTATTTACTGTTTTGTAATGCTATCAACGACTGATTTTGAAGGTGATATAGCCTTACTCCATAAACTTGGGAGAGATACGGCAACAGTGGAAGAAATCGCGAATTACAGTAAATTGAATGAAGACGATGCCGGAAAACTAAAAAAAGAACTAATTGAGAATACCGGAATAGCAAAGGAGCTTCAAGATTACATTAAAACTTTGTCTTAGATAAACAGCTTGGAAGGTGGCCGGTAAATTTATGGGGTCGCAGTCAATTGTGTATAAACATACTTTCCCACTTCGTCCCATACACCCTGCAAAACAAAATACCTCACAAAGGTATTTTGTTTTGCAGGACACGGAAGCGACCCAATAGTTTGGGTCGCGGCGGGACGAGAACGGCGGAACGATGTTTGGTGAGCCGGCCGGCGAACCAAACCGCGAGCCGGTGGCTAGTTCAAAATTGCGGAAGCAATTTTGAAACGAAGCCGAGTCCCGTCCGGTTCGCCTTGACATTGTATTACATCTGTAATACAATTTGAATATATATCTAAGCTTAAGCTCTATGCGACACGTACTCAGTTTATCTTTGCCCGGCTCGGATGTCCGAGAGCTCAAAAGCCTCTCCAAAAAACGAGGATTTAATTCGGTGAGCTCGTATGTCAAACATCTTGTTAAAGAGGATTCCACCCTCATTTCAGAAGCCGATCTTCTGAAATCCGTTCGGGCATCTCGAAAGGAATATCGCGCGGACAAATCAGTCAAGGCAAAATCTTTGGCTGATTTGGTATGATCATTAAAGAAATCTTTTATTCCTCCCCATTCGTGGCCGAGTTGAAAAAATTACCAAAGGAGATCGTTACGCTGGCGGCGAAAAAAGAAACCATTTTCAAAGAAAACCCGTTTCATCCTTCACTCCGATTGCACGGCCTGCAAGGCAAACTTTGTGGTCTTTGGTCAATTTCAATAAGCGATGGTTATCGAATCATCTTTGAACGCCAACCTGACGGCGCTATTCTTTTTATCTCTATCGGCAAGCATGATATTTATCGTAATTTGTGAAGCTAAAAAAGAAATTTGATTTTAATTTTGAATATGGTACACTCACCTAAACCGGTCAATTGGAGGTGCTCGTCATGCCCCTACCCCTACCCGCGTTGATAATCCTGGGCATCGTTCTGGTGCTCATCGGCCTGGCTGTTTTCCAGTACCTCGGTGGGCTCTTCCTTGCGTTCATGGAAAACGCCCGTACCAGTACCTGCTACAACTGCAGAGGCACCGGCGAAATGCCGGCTTCCGTGTCCGTCGACGGGCCACCGTGCCCCGTGTGCCAAGGCAGAGGGAGGATCACCAAGCCCTAGACACACCGGTCCCGCTCTTTCACGCATCCGTACGGAGGACGGATGGTCGCGGACGAAGCCCTGCTTCGTCCAACTGACTATTTTCTGCAATTATTTGCAGGTAATTGAGGTTAAAAAATGAAACACTCTACGGAATCGCGGGGTGTTTTTGTATGAATATTTTTTTTTAAATATGATCACGGAAATGTATCTACTTGACAATAACATCATTTTTTGGTAAGTTATATGGTCTTGGTTAGCTTTTCGCATTCCGCGAATTGGCCAAGCGGGGGTACAACAATGCACACATACAAAATCGCCAACCTGGCACAGCTCATCGACCTCATCAGCGCGAGTGGTCCTGACGCGAGAAGCTCCGGCCCCAAGGTCATTGAGGCGACCATCTGGGACGGACGGTCGAGGCGAGCTACTTCAGCGGAGGCGAGAAGTGGAGAAATCCCGACGCGGAGACCAAGGGAGACATCTTCTGGGACGACAATCTGCTCCGACCCCTCATCGAGCGCATGCTCGCGGACGGAACCCCCATCCACACCATCACGGGTTCGGATGACATGGTCTGCGCCCTCAGGTGGAGCATCTCAGCCAGGGCGTGAGCCTTCCCCGACGCTCCAGCGTCTGTGTGATCCCTTTCGGGAACATTCAGCGAACAGCGTTCGGGGTCATGCAAAAGAACATCATGACTGGTGTTTTTTTGTTTTTACCATAGTTTTACAGTAGTGATAAAGAATTATTTTATCCGCTAGACTGTAAACAACGCTAGTATAACTTACAACTAAGGCTACAAAAAAACCGCTCAATCGAGCGGTAGCAGTGGGTGGAGAAGGATTCGAACCTTCGAAGGCCGGAGCCAACAGATTTCATTGATCCAAAAGTTTCCTAATGGCATGGACTATATCTTTATCCCGACTAAGTCGGGATACTCCGGTATCTAGTCTCTACGGTGCCCTCATAATCCCTTGATTTTGAGGTTCCCACGGTATTAGCATAGTCGAAACTTTAGCTTTCACCGTTATCCCAGAGAGTTCATCTTAAAGTTACCCCTAAGAGCTGCAATAATTCACAGTCTGTCCCATTTAACCACTTTGGTATCCACCCGTTTATGTTAATTTTTTTGTAAATTCTTCTATTAAATTCTTTAATAAAATTAATAATTTTTTGTCATTATAGCGAATATGCACTACGCCATACTTCATCTTCCCTATTTTCTTTACTCCAAGGTTCTTTTTTACATATGGTTTCGTGAACTGCCTTTTTGAAATTTTGGTTACTTTTGACCAATAATCAATCAACTCTTCAATGTCTTGATCCGCATAACAGTACAGGAACACTCTTAATTTCTCCTCACTGATACCGCATATCTTTCTCAAAAAAGATAAAAATACTCTTATCATCTCCGGACTGCTATTGACAAAGTCAACAATTTTTTCTCCATCCCATTTTGAACCCTCCCCCCAATACAACATCACACCAGCTGTTTTTAACAAATTTTCTTTTAGATTCAATTTGGTCTTTAAAAAAAAAGTTTTATCTTTTCTGGCAAATACTATATTATTGCACTCCTTCATGCTCCTGCGTTTTATTCTATTCTTTCTAAAAAAATAGAACATCGCATCACTTGATACATTATATCTATCAGCGATTACACCTACACTCAGACAATCCTTCCGATAAAGTCGACAAATGGCGGATAAATTTTCCTGATGAACTTTTTGCATATAGATATTATATCAAATGAATTAGTACACGTATACTACTCACCCTGTGTATAATATCTAATATGCTACGCCCCTTACCAACCCCGGTTCAATCTCCCCGAGAGCCGTCTCGGGGGATT
>JBBTQT010000004.1:0-1969 GCA_038065575.1 Patescibacteria group bacterium | reverse complement strand
GCTACGCCCCTTACCAACCCCGGTTCAATCTCCCCGAGAGCCGTCTCGGGGGATTTCACTCGTCGCCCCGGCTCCTCTTTGAGGAACCTGCCGGTTCCTCAATACTCCTCCTCAAACAGTAAGGGGCTACGCCCCTTACCAACCCCGGTTCAATCTCCCCGAGAGCCGTCTCGGGGGATTGAACCCCGGACCCACAGTTTACAAAACTGTTGCTCTACCACTGAGCTAAGACGGCATATTCTCAATTCTGTCTTTCAGCATTGATAATTTCTGATTTTCCGGATTTACCATCCGTAGCTCATACCAGGCCTGCTCGGCCAATTTATTATCTCCCACCATTATACTTACTTCCACCAGATTGTCAAGATATTTTGGATTTTGCGGCTCCAAAATCAAGGCCTGCCGAACCGCTTCAAGCGCGGTATCGTATTGATTCAATTGCATTAGTAATTCATAGAGTTTGGCGAACCGCGCCGAGTTGCTATCATTGACCATCACCGCCTGTTGATAGTAATTCACGGCGACGTCGATTTTTCCCTCCCGCTCGGCCATTTCCGCCAGTCGGACGAGAGCGTGTTCATTGTTCGGTTCAAGGTAGAGCAAAAAACGATAGGTTTGTTTGGCTTCTTCCAGATGATTGCGCTTGTAATAAACATCGGCCAGCCCGCCGTAAGCGTCCTTATTCTTGTCATTGATTTTGATGGCGGCGATATATTTTTTCTCGGCGCTTTCAATGTCTCCGCTTTCGAGCGCGTGATTGGCATCGTTCACAAGCGTCCGAACCTGCTGACTTTCCTCCGGCGAAATCAATCGGCTTTTTGTTCGCTGTTTGCGTATGGTGGTTGTCGCCGCTTTTCTTTCCACATAAGCGACGAACTCCCGAAATCGCGTTTGAATTTTCTTAGATTTTCCGGATAAAGGCGAAAAAATCCCGATCACTTTTTTATTCAATCTTCTCGCTTTTTGTTCGGCGCGGCGCAACAAGTATTCATCTTTTTTTTTCGCCACTTTAACTTCCGGCAGACTTTCCACATCCAGAACCGCCAGTTGCGGATAATGGCGCGCGACCAAATAAATGATGGCACCGAGAGACAAGACCGAAAATACTACCAAAATGATTATCAACATAGAAATTACGAATTTACCGGATGGCGTCGAGCATTGATTTCAAACCGGCGATGCCGGTTCCGGCCGAGCCGACGAGAACCCCGCCGACCGACGGCAAGGATACGAATGAACTGATATTTTCGGAATTGACACTGCCACCGTAAAGCACCGAAACATTACTCGGGCCGTAGCTCGCCAATTCCAACCGAATCCAGCCGGCAACATCTTCCACATCGGTCGGCAAACACGGTTCGCCCGTGCCAATCGCCCATACCGGCTCATAAGCGATAATTAAATTATTTTCGGTAAATTTCAATCCTTCCAAAGCCACCATAAGCTGTTTTTTCAAGCGATACTGCCTTTTGTCGTTTTGTCGATCCTCATTGGTCTCGCCGACGCACAAAACCGAAGTAATGCCGTCGCGCGAACACGCCTCGATTTTTTTTCGGACAACATCATCATTTTCTCCGAAAATATGCCGCCGTTCGGAGTGACCGACGAGAGCGTAAGTCGCGCCCGCCTCCTTGAACATCAGAGCGGAAGTGGCGCCGGTATAGGCTCCTTGGGGCGTCCAAGCGACATTTTGCGCGCCCAACTCCACCCGGCTACTCGCCAAAATGTCGCTTACGGCTCGGTAGGCCAGAGCATTCGGAAATACCGCCAAATCCACGCCGGCCGGAATCGGTAAAACGGACAAAGCGCGCGCTAAATTCTCGCTCTCGGCCGCGTTCAAATACATTTTCCAATTGGCGAATAGGTACATATCAATTACGAATTAAAAATTACGAATTACCCGCCTTCGCCCTATCGGGCTACGGACGGGCGAGGCGAATTACGAATTATTACGTCATTGCGAGGAGCG
>JBBTQT010000003.1:0-1169 GCA_038065575.1 Patescibacteria group bacterium | reverse complement strand
GCTGTTTTGGTACCCCCCTTTCCCGTGGGAAAATACCCCCCAAAAGGCCCCAAAAACAGCATTTTTTGACCGTATTTAACAGTCCCTAAGACCCCCATTTTTAGCACTATTTTGGGCTAAATACGCCTAAAAAAGGGTCAAAAATCCCTCTATTTTAATCCCCAAAACGGCGGTTTTTAAGACCCTTACATCCATTTACATCTATAAGTTTTACCGTTTTTACTATAAAAATTTAATCTACTTTAACAATACTTTAAGAAAAATGCCCCCGGCGGCGGATAACATCGTCTTCTGAATTGCTGCTTCGCGGCTTCTTTGCTGTTATTTGCTTTGCCGGTGGTAGTTTAGACACTGTAGAAACACAGGCCTTAAAACTTTTGTGCTGCGCGCGCTAGTTTCTTTCCGTCTTGCGGGCGAGCCCGCCAGACTGAAAGAAAAGCGGGGAGAGAACGGGGGCAAAGTTATTGCGCAATTTTTTTCAAATTATTTTTAAGCGTGAAAAAATTTCGTGGGTTTTACAAACCGCGCACTCTCTTTGCCATAAAAAGCTCTCCTACCGCGTCGTTTAGCTGCTAGATGCCTCCTTACATCCTTACGCAGCTAAATCTCTCCCGGTTTGCGTAAGAGTCGTTTTTTGCCTACCGTGTAGTCAAATACACGTTCTTAGCGCAAATCTTGTTCTCTCCCCAGCGTCCCTGTGTCAAGATGCGGATTCGCTTTTTTTCCTGCACAAAATTAGCTCAAGTAAAAAAGGTTGTCATCCGTCAATCCTTTTTAGAGCTACTGGCTGCGCTACGGGGACAGCGTGCTTGCCTATTTTGTCGCGTTGCTTGCAGTAAAAACAGCCCTTTTTTGCCGTTCTATCTAGGTCCGCAGAGTAGCATCCTCATCGGCTCCTCTCTTTCTCGCCTCTTCCGCTGCTATATCTGCGGCCCAAGACACGCAAAAAAAGCCTTACGTCTGCGGCTTACGGCTGTTTTTAACGGCATCTACTCTGCTACAGTCGCCAATTTCTCCGCCTGTCGAAGTTGCCGATTTCGCGGCTTATCTGCCTAGCTCGAGACGGTGTGCTGACTGCTGCTACATTCGGCACCTTATTTCGCAGCATTTACGCTTCCCCTTCGGGCTGTCAACAGCGCGTACGCAAAGGGGCAAATCTCTTCAGCGCC
>JBBTQT010000002.1:0-1038 GCA_038065575.1 Patescibacteria group bacterium | reverse complement strand
GTTGGCGGTAGCGAAGCGACCGCCAACGCGGAGTTAACCTGTGAGCGAAGCGAAACAGGTTCAACGACTGGTTGGCCTCTCCAGCCGATTTGCCGCGATATCGTATCCGATTTGGATAGTCCTCCATCGTGGTTTTGTCCGATTGTCCGATTTTCAACAGCCTCAAAATACCAGTCCCGTCGCGATCTTGGCAATCTACCCGTCAAAACCATCCAATACCATCCCTTTTTACACGATCCAAAATGCGAAACATTTGCCGATCAGTTACCTTAATTCGCCGGGCCCCTTGAACTGCTGTCTTCTCGCCGGCCAAAACAGCTTCAACAACCGCAACTCTAACTGCTTCTTTCTGGTTCAAGAAAATGTCCTTCATCCTGACATTATCGCTGTCCCATTAACATCATGACATTATCGCTGTCCGGTAACAAGGCAAAAACCAACAATTGCCAGTTTCGGAAAAAAAAGCTATACTGCATCGGATGTTCCAGCGAAATTCCACCCTTTTTCCCTCAAATTATCCTGTGGTGAAGATGGATTCCCACTGTCAAAAAAAAATTGAATGTAGGCATGTTATTTTGTTAAAAAGCTTTACAAATAAGCAATAACATAATATAATAGTAGGCATGTATGTGACTGATGTTGTCTCTAAGGGGAAAAACGGAAAAGCCTATCATTCCGTTCTTCTTCGCGAATCTATTCGCATTGGGAAAAAAGTTTCCACCAGAACCATCGCCAATCTCTCTAGCCTTTCTTCCGCCGCGATTGCCGGTATTAAAAGTGCCCTCCAGGGAAAATCTGAGCCCTCATTAGAGGGCTTGGTGAAAAACTCTGATTCGCTAAAACTGGTCCAGGGCGAAAGCTTTGGCGCTGTCTGGGCCGTTCACCAAACTGCTGAAAGAATTGGAATTTGCAAAGCCCTGGGGGGGACTCAAAATGCAACATTGGCCTTAAGCCACATATATTCTCGCCTCATTCGCCCCGGGGCTTCTATTTTGGCAACGGTTCGGTTTCTCATGACCTGTGCGTTTTGCGCAATAT
>JBBTQT010000001.1:0-4868 GCA_038065575.1 Patescibacteria group bacterium | reverse complement strand
AAAGAAATGAAAAAGGTAAAAGAAAAAGCTCTACAATCCAATACTTTTGTCGGACCAGAATATACCAAGATTCAGCAAACTGAATTTATAAAGAATGCTCAGGATGAAAAACTAAAAAAATTGGTTGAACAGGGCATTTCGCAAGAATTTCTCTCATTAGAAAAAAAAGGAGCAGTTATAAGCTTAATGGGTAATAAAGACGGATACTTGATTCGCTTGGATGAATTCCATTATTTCTCCGGCTTTATCGCTATTTATTTTGCCGTTTTTTTTAAGGATTTCAATCATTTCGCTGATCGTGAATAAGGCGCGCAGATTGTAGCCTTGTTGTTCAATGTGTTTCCGTCCGCCTTGTTCCCGATCCAGCAAAACGACAATGTCTTTTACTTCCAAACCTTCCATTCGCAACGGTTCAATGGTTTCAAAAACGCTTGATCCACTCGTGATCAGATCTTCAACGATGAGGACGGTTTGTCCGGCGGAAAAAGTTCCTTCTATTGCTTTTTTCGTGCCGTAATCTTTTATTTCTTTGCGGCGCATCACCATCGGCCGGCTATGCTCCACCGACATGACGGTCGCGATCGGGAGAGCGGTATAAGGCACGCCGCAAATCAAATCAAAATTCAGGTCTTTTATTTTTTCCCACATGGCGTCGGCGATCATTTTGAGTGTGTCCGGATAGGAGACGATCACTCGCAAATCAATGTAAATCGGGGAAATGATGCCGCTTTTCAATTTGAATTCGCCGAATTTGATGGCGTTGATTTCGTAGAGCCGGCTGATTATTTCGCGAATCATATTAATGTGGATTAAAAAAAATTTTTCGTCCGCATTTGTCGCGGTGGTATTTTCCAAATTCGGTGATTCGGTTGACAATTTCTTTTTTCAGCACCGGGCCGGTTTGGCAGACGCAAATGCCGAGCGGATCGACCGCGCATTGCCCGCAAACGCCGACGCCGCATTTCATGAACCGCTCCAAGCTGATCTCGCAGGGCAGGTCATAGGCGTTCGCAATATCCAAAACCTTTTTTTCCATCATTTCCGGACCGCAAGTCGCGATTAAAATTTCTTTTTTTTCGCCGGATGCCCGGATTTCTTTGCAAATATTTTCTAAAATTTCCGTCACGAATCCACGCGTTCCTCGACTGCCGTCATCGGTAGCGACGCGCAAATTAAGATTGGAAATATTCGCAAGTTTTTCCTCATAAAGCAATTGGTCGGCGGAACGCGCGCCGATCAAAAAATCCACGGAATTATTTTTTCGTGCCAGAACTTTTGTGGCGAGAAAGGCCAGCGGCGCCGCGCCGTAGCCGCCGGCCACCAGAATATAGCGCGTATTTTCGTTGATTGAAAAACCCAGTCCGTACGGGCCGCTGATTCCGACCCTTCCACCGATTCCCATTTCAAATAATTTCTCGGTAAGTGCGCCGCGTCGGAAAATGGTCAGGCCGAACGAGGCGCCGTCATCGTCGGCGATGGAAAAAGGTTTTTGATCAATTCCCGGAATCCAGAGCATCACATATTGCCCGGGCGCGCTCTTTAATTCGTGATCAAAATAAAAGGTGCTCACCAGGGAGTTTTCTTGAACTATTTTGGATATTTTTATTATTGTTGGTTTGTCGGACACAGGGGATTTAATAATTAATAATTACGCATGCGCCGTCCCTCGGATTTCCGCGAGCGTATTTATTCCTTCCTCATTCATTATTTGTTCCATTTCTTCGGTGATTTTTTTGAACGCGTCCGCGCCGCGATAGTAGACGGCCGTGCCCACGCCAACGAGGGACGCGCCGGCCATAATCATAGCGAGAGCGTCCTCGCCACTGGTAACGCCACCGGTGCCGATGATCGGGATTTTGACCGCCTCGTAAATATCATACACGCATTTGAGGGCAATGGGAAATAAGACCGGACCGGAAACGCCGCCCTGTTTATTATGCAAGACCGGAGCGCGCAGGCGGACATCAATCATCATCCCACTAACAGTGTTGACGGCGGTAATGGCATCTGCGCCGGCGGCTTCGGCGGCTTTGGCCAATTCGGCGATATTCCAGGCGTTCGGCGAAAGTTTTACTGAAAACGGTTTTTTAGTTCGCGCGCGGGTTTTTTTGGTGATTTCCTCGACCGCTTCAACGGAATAAGCGAAAGGTTTGCCGAATTCCAGATTGACATTCGGGCAAGATAAATTCAATTCAATGAAATCTGACGGCGAGTCTTCCAGTTTCTCGGCCAAAGTGGCAAAGCCTTCGGAACTGCCAGCAAAAATACTGGCAATAATCGGCGCGGAGCAAATTTCTCGGTATTTTTTCAATTCCAGTATGCCCTCCTCAATTCCCGGATTGGACAAACCGACGGCATTGATGAAATAATTTTTCGTGCCAGTCATAGTGGGATTGGGGTGCCCGGGTCGCGGTTCGGCGGACAGAGATTTGCCGGTGACGCCACCACAGCCATCGTCAACGGCTTTTTTCAGGCTGGCGGCGGTAAGGCCGAGAATACCGGAAGCGAGCACAATCGGATTGTCAAAATCAACGCCGAGAAAATTGGTACGGAGCATAATCAGATTATTTTATTTTCCGCGCGCAGGAGCTAAACAAGTAGCGCTTTTTGCAGGTGCAGGCGGTTTGGCCAGCCACGCAGGGTTTGGCCGGCAAAAGGGGACCATTGGCATTTGGTATTTAGGTTTTCGTTTTTGACGATTTTAATTAAATCAAGATCTATGGATATTTTATCATTATTTGGCGGTAAGCCAAAAATTTTTTGGATATTAACGCTGGTTAATTCAATGATTTTTTCTAATGTTATTTTGTCATTATTATAAGCATTCAGCAAGAGGGGCAGGGTGGTTTCTATCCCTGGGACGCCGGAAGGCGCCTCCCCGTAGGGCAGATCTTTTTCCGCGAGAGTATGAGGCGCGTGGTCGGAGCCGATGGCGTCAATCGCGCCATCATTGATTGCTTCCCAGAGGGCGGCGCGATCTTCCTTGGAGCGGAGCGGGGGATTCATTTGCGCTCTGGTTCCCAGTGTTTGGTAGGCGGATTCATCCAAGAACAAATGGTGAGGGGTGGCTTCGGCGTACACCTGTAAGCCTTCTTTTTTGGCGTCTCTTATCAAGGAGATTTCTTCCGCAGTGGAAATGTGCAGTAAATAAATTTTGACGCCATAATCGCGCGCGTAGCCGATGGCTTTTTTGACCGCCTCCACCGCCGCCCGGCCGTTTCTAATTTTGGAATGAATGCTCGCTCCCGATTTTCCGTGGTAAAGTTTTTTATTTTCTTCAATCAGTGCTTCTTCTTCGGCATGTACCGCCAGAACCAGATTCAAACGCGCACATTCCGCGCTGACTAATCTTTGTGATTCTTCGTCGGCCACCAATAGGTCGCCGGTGCTTGCTCCCATGAACATTTTGACGCCGATAATCCATTCGCGACAGCGGGCGATTTCCGGCAGGCGATTTTTGTCCGCGCCGAGGTAGAGCTGGTATTTGAGTTGTGAGCCGACTTCGGCCAGTTGAGCGTCAATCAATTTTTTTTTGGCCAGCAATAATTCCAAAGTGGTGATGGAAGGAGTGTTATTCGGCATATCAAACACGGTGCCGACGCCACCGGCCGCGGCCGCCCGTGTGCCGGTTCGCCAATCTTCTTTATATTCGCCACCCGGCACGCGAAAATGCACATGCGGATCAATCAAGGCGGGGAGGCTGATAATTTTGGTCATAAACGGGGGATATGGTTTTTGATTTCATCCTGGGAAAAAACTTTTTCGCAGTAGTGACAGCGCAGGGAGAGCGATTTTCCTTTCATTTGGGAGTAGAATTTTGTCGCGCAGGCTTCGGAATTGGTGATGCACTTGTGATTGGGACATTTTATTATTCTTTCAAAAAAGGCCGGCATGGCGATGGTGTATTTTTTGATATTTTTGGAAGCGCGGATGATGTTGATGGTGGCCTCCGGCGCGATTAAGGAAACTTGATTGAATTCGTCGGGAGTAAGTTCGCGATTTTCGATTTTAACGATGTCTTTTTTTCCCAGTTTTTTGCTCGCGAAATTGGTTCCCATGGTGACGACCGAGCCGCGGCGATGCAGGCCGAGCAAACTGATGAGAGCCAGGCCGTTTTCCGCGGGAATATGGTCAATTACCGTGCCGTTTTCAATGGAATATACTTTGTAGGCGCGCATACTTTGGCAATTACGAATTAAGAATTACGAATTGACGATCTTGGTTAGATTATTTACAATTTACCGCAGACTAGTCCGAGCAAGGCCTGGCGGACATAAAGGCCGTTTTCGGCTTGCTGAAAATAATAGGCATGTGGGGTGGCGTCCACTTCGGTCGCGATTTCATTGACTCTGGGCAGTGGATGCAGGACGCGCAGGTTTGGTTTGGCCTTGGCGAGCAGATCGTTTCCGAGCACATAGACATCTTTCACTTTTTCATATTCCGAAATATCGGAAAATCTTTCTTTTTGGATTCTGGTCATGTAGAGAATATCGGATTGGGCGATTACCTCCTTAATGGTGTTTTTTTTCTGGAAGGCAATACCGGCTGATTTCAATTCCGCCAAAATATAATCCGGCATTTGCAGAAATTCCGGCGCGACAAAATAAAATTTCGGTTTGAAATGAATCAAGGCCTGCGCGAGTGAGTGAACGGTGCGGCCGTATTTCAGATCGCCGACCATGGTGATGGTCAGATTGTTTATTTTTTTTTGACATTCCTGAATGGTAAATAAATCCAATAGCGTTTGCGTGGGGTGCTGGTTGGCGCCGTCGCCGCCGTTCAAGATTGGTTTGTCGGTTGCTTCGGCCGCTCTTCTGGCCGCGCCTTCCAGCGGGTGGCGCATGGCGATCACATCCACATATTGGCCG